>CAIOHM010000462.1 GCA_903858055.1 uncultured delta proteobacterium | reverse complement strand
GACGACCTGAAGAAGTACGGCATCGACTGGAGCGACGCGCCGGCGAACGTCGCCACGCTGAGCCCGGCGCAGGCACCGGCGGGAGTCGAGGTCAGCGTGGAGACCACGGCGACCGGCGGTGAGGTGCGCGCCGGCGAAGCGGCAGACCTGCGCGTCACCGTCACGAACAAGAGCAAGGAGCACTTGCACCGCCTCTTCGCCGTGACGAAGAGCGACGCGTACTATTTCAATGAGCGCGAGATCGTCTTCGGGCACCTGAAGCCCGGCGAGAGCAAGGTCGTCAACGTGCCCCTCGGCGCGTGCACGATCGAGGGTCGCAAGCCCGGCTCCTCCGCCGCGCTCCCCACCGAGCTGCCGCGCACCTGCCGCGTGCCGAAAGACGCGCTGACCCGCGCCGACGGCATCGTCGTCCGCTTCGAGGAGGCGCGCGGCCGAGCGCCTGCCGACGCGACGATCCGCATCACCACGCGCGCCGTGGAGCGCCCAGTCTTCGCCTACGAGTGGGCGGTCATCGACGATCGCCGCGGCAACGGCGACGGCCGCGTTCAGAAGGGCGAAGCGTTCACGATGGCGCTCACCGTGCGGAACGTGGGCAAGGGCCCAAGCCTCGACGCGCAAGCGAACCTCCGAAACCTCAGCGGTGACGGCGTGCTCCTCCGCGACGCGCGCTTCGATCTCTCGAACCTGAAGCCCGACGAGGCCCGCCGCTTCGCGTTCACGTTCGACGTCGACCCGCAGCTCGACGCCAAGGAAGCGCGCCTCGAGCTCGTCGTGAGCGACTCCGAGCTGCGCGAGAGCGTGGCCGAGCGGATCACGCTCCCCGTCGAAGCGCCACTCGAGGTCACACCGGTGCGCGCGTCCTTCGAAGCTTCGGCCCCGGTGCCCCTGCGCGCCTCGCCCGTCGCCGACGCCCGCGTCCTCGGGCTCTTGCCCGTCAAGACGAGCGCCCTCGTCGTGGGCACCACCGGCGCCTTCTGGAAGGTCGCCCTCGACGGGAACCGCTTCGCCTTCGTGCGCAAGGACGAGGGCACGGACTCGCCGAAGCCAGGCGTCGCCGTGCAAGCGCTCCCGCCCGTCGTCCATGCGCCTCCGTCGCTCGAGCTCCCGCTCCCGAACCTCGTCGTTCGCGACGGTCAGTTCACGCTCGCAGGCAAGGCGCGCGACGACCGCGGCCTCGTCGACGCGTTCATCTTCGTCGGCGGCCGCAAGGTCTTCTACCTCTCGAACAAGAAGGGCCCGAACGCGAAGGCGCTCGACTTCAACGCGACCCTCCCGCTCAAGCCCGGCGCAAACGTCGTCACGGTCGTTGCACGGCACAGCGCCGAGACCACCACGCGGCGCGCGTTCGTCGTCCGCCGCGACGGCCCCACCGGGGAGCTGCTCGCGACCCAGAAGCACAGCGACGACGTCGACTCGTTCGAAGACGGCGGTGACGAGTGAGCACCTCCCGCGCGGGCGATCGCATTCGCCTCCACGTGAACATCGACCACGTCGCGACGGTGCGCAACGCGCGCGGCGTGCCCTACCCGTGCCCGGTCGAGGCGGCGGAGCTGTGCATGGCCACCGGCGCCGACGGCATCACCGCACACCTGCGCGAAGATCGCCGCCACATCCGCGACGAGGACGTGCGTCGCCTGCGTGAGCGCGTGAAGGGCACGTTCAACCTCGAGATGGCGGCAACGGACGAAATGGTCGCCATCGCCGTCGCGACCAAGCCCGACATCGTGACCCTCGTGCCCGAGCGTCGCGAGGAGCGCACGACCGAGGGCGGCCTCGACGTCGTCGGTGGCGGCGCGGCGTTGCGCGATCGCATTGGGCGCTTGCTCGCTGCGCGCATCCCCGTGTCGCTCTTCATCGCGCCTTCCGAGGATCAGCTCGTCGCCACCGCCGCCACGGGCTCCACGCAGGTCGAGTTCCATACGGGCGAGTACGCGCACCTCACGGGCGAGGCGGCGCACGCGGAGCTCGGGCGGCTCGCTTCGGCCTGCACGCGCGCGCGCGCGCTCGGTCTCGAGGTCGCGCTGGGCCATGGCATCACGCTCGCGAACGTCGGGCCCCTCGCCGCGATCGCCGAGGTGCAGGAGTTCAACATCGGGCACGCGCTGATCGGCGACGCGATCTTCCTTTCGCTCGCCGGCGCCGTGCGCGCGTACCGCACCGCGATCGACGCGGCGCGCGCAGGTCTCGCATGATCCTCGCGGTGGGCATCGACGTCGCCTCCATTGCTCGCATGGAGACCGCCGTCACCCGCCATGGGGAACGCTTCGTGGCGCGGCTCTTTTCGCAGGAGGAGCGCGCGTTCTTTTCCGGCCGCGAGGCGCGCGCCCTCTACGCGACGCTCGCGGGCCGCTTTGCCGCGAAGGAGGCGTGGTCCAAGTGCCTCGACGGCGCAAGGGGCGTGCCCTGGCACGACGTGCAGGTGCTCGCAAATCCTTCGGGGCGTCCGCACATCGAGGTTCGTGGTCAAGCCGCCGAACGCTGTGCGAGACTTGGAGTCGTGCGGACGCACCTCTCCATCACCCATGATGCGGGGGTTGCGGCTGCGGTCGTCGTGCTCGAAGGAGCCTAACGTGCAACCGATCCTCTCCCGAATGCAGCTTCGTCGTTACGACGAAGAAGCCGTACGCCACGGCGTCCCCTCGCTCGTCCTCATGGAGAACGCGGCGCGCGGCGCAGCGGAAGTCCTCGACCGCGTGATCCTCGCGGCGCGAGGCGGTCTGAAAGGCAAGCACGTCCACATCCTCGTCGGCCCGGGCAACAACGGCGGCGACGGCCTCGCCCTCGCGCGCCACGTCCTCTCGCGCGGTGGGCGCCCCTTCTTGCACCTCGCCGCGGACCCTCAAGAGATGCGCGGCGACGCGCAGTCCATGCTCGACGCGTGGACCTCGTTTGGAGGCGCCGTGCGCATGCTCGGCGCGCGGCCAAGCTTCGGCGACGACCTGACCGCCGACGACATCGTCGTGGACGCGCTCGTGGGCACGGGCCTTCAGCGCAACCTCGAGGGTCGCGTCCGCGACGCAGCCTCCCTCGTCGACACGCACGCAGGGCTGCGCGTCGCGCTCGACCTCCCGAGCGGCCTTGACGCCGACACGGGCCGCGTCCATGGCTTCGCGCCGCACGTCGATCACACCATCACCTTCGCGGCGATGAAGATGGGGCTTTTGACGGGCGCGGGCGTCCTCCACGCGGGCCGCGTGCACGTGGTCGATCTCGCCGTGCCGCCGGCGCTGCTCTCGATCGTCGGCACCGTCGGCGAGGTCTTCGAGGTCGACGACGTGCGCGAGCACCTGCGTCGCCGCGCGACCGACACGCACAAGATCCGCGAAGGGCACACGCTCGTCCTCGCGGGATCACCTGGAAAAACCGGCGCCGCCATGTTGGCCGCGCGAGGGGCTCTGCGCACGGGAACAGGTCTGTGTAGTCTGCATACGGACCCGCAGAGCATTCCCTCCGTCGACGGAAGGCTCCCCGAGCTCATGGTCGAGGGACTCCCGGCCTCTCTCCGCGTCGCCGACTTCGACACGCTCGTGGCTGGCAAGCACGCGGTGGTGATCGGCCCAGGCTTCGGCATCGGCGGTCGCACGGGGGAACTCCTCGAGCACCTCTTCGCCCGCTACGCAGCGCCCATTGTCGTCGACGCGGACGCGATCACGACGCTGAGCCGCCGGCCGGACCTCACCTCGAACGTGCCGCCGCACGCAATCCTCACGCCGCACTCCGGCGAGGCCGCACGCATGCTCGACTCGACCGCGGATGCCATCGACGCCGACCGGTTCTCGGCGCTCCAGGACCTCGTCACGCTCACGCGCTGCACGGTGCTGCTCAAGGGTGCGCGCACGCTCATTGGCTCGCCAGGGCGCGCGCCGCAAGCCATCGTCACGGGCTCTCCTGCGCTCGCCGTCGGCGGCTCCGGCGACGTGCTCGCGGGCATGCTTGGCGCCATGTGCCTCAAGCTCGAGCCCTTCGAAGCTGCGCGCGTGGCGGCCACGCTTCATGGGCTCGCGGCCGATCGCTTCACCGCCGAGACAGGCTCGGACCGCGGACTGCTCCCGAGCGAGCTCGCCGACCGGCTGCCGCGCCTCTTTGGCGAGTTCCTTCCGCCGCCGCGCTAGCGCCAACCCTCAGGGGCTCGTGCGCGTGGGGTTCCAGGGGACGTCCGGGCGCCCCGCCTCGTGGTTCGCGAGGCGCGCGAGCACGAACAGCAGATCGCTCAGGCGGTTCAGGTACTGCACGAGCGAAGGCCGCGTGGGCGTGTCGTCGAGCGCGTGAATCGCGCGTTCGGCGCGACGGCAGACGGTGCGTGCAAGATGCAACACGGCCGCCGCGCGGGTGCCGCCTGGCAGCACGAAGGTCGTGAGCGCCGGGAGCCGCGGGTCGAGCTCGTCGATGAGCGTCTCGAGGCGCTCCACGTCGGTCTCGTCGAGGAGCCGCAGGCGCAGCTTGTCTTCCTTGCCTGGCACGCACGCGAGCTCGGCGCCCATGGTGAAGAGGTCCCCTTGGATGGCCGAGAGCGCCTCGAGGAGCTCATTGCCGAGCGCCTCCGTCGCCGCGAGACCGAGGCATGCGTTCAGTTCATCGACGGTGCCGTAGGCCTCGACGCGGGTCGACGCCTTGCGCACGCGCCCGCCGCCAAAGAGCCCCGTCGTGCCGTCGTCGCCGGTCTTCGTGTAGATTTTCATCGCGCCTTTGGTCCTAGCAGCTGCGCGGCACGGGCCTCGCGGCCTTCGAACGCGACCGTAGGATCTTTTTTCGCGGTCTCGCGCCACCCGCGGGCGCTTGCCGATCGAGCCTTTCTGCTAGGTCCTCGCCCCATGGATCACCTCATCGCCTCGCACCGCAACCGTCCGACGGATGACCCCATCTTCTCCCTCGACCGCGAGGCGCAGGAGCGCGCGAAGAAGGGTGAGGCGGTGATCAACGCGACGATCGGCGTGCTGCTCGACGACGCGGGCAAGCTCTCGCTCATGCCTACGGTGAACAAGCTCCTCAAGGAAATCCCCGAGACCGAGTGGTCCGCCTACGCGCCCATCGCCGGCCTCGCGCCCTACACGCAGGCCGTGTGCGACGATCTCTTCGCGGACCTCCCGAACCTTCGCCCCTGGGCCGTCGCCGCCGCGACGCCCGGTGGCTCGGGCGCGCTTCGCCACGCGATCGCGAACTACCTCGAGCCCGGCCAGGCGCTCCTCACGACCTCCTCGTACTGGGCGCCCTACGGCACGCTCGCCGACGAGAGCGATCGCAAGGTCGAGACCTTCAACACCTTCGCCGCCGACGGCTCGTTCGATCTCGCCGCGCTCGACGCCGCGATGGCGAAGCAGATCGTCTCGCAAGGCCGCGTGCTGCTCTTCCTCAACGACCCGTGCCACAACCCCTCGGGCTACAGCCTCTCGGACGCCGAGTACTCCGAGCTCTCGAAGATCCTCGTCAAGCACGGAAGCGGCGCGCCGGTCACGGTGCTCATCGACTCCGCCTACGCGGTCTACGCCGCCGACGGTGCCCGTCCTCTTCGCCACCTCGGCGCGATCGCGGACACGATCCAAGTGCTCGTCGCGTGGTCGGCCTCGAAGACCTTCGCGCTCTACGGCATGCGCGTCGGCGCGATCGTCGGCCTCGTACCGGACGAGAAGAAGCGCATCGCGACGCAGGCAGCCTTCAGCTACTCGTGCCGCGGCACCTGGTCGAACTGCAACCGCGGCGGCCAGACGCTCGTGGCGAAGGTCCTCGCGAGTCCCGAGCTCCACGCGGAGGTGAAGAAGGAGCGCGCCGAGCTCGTCGCGAACCTCGATCGCCGCGTCGCGATCTTCAACGAGCACGCGAAGAAGGCCGGTCTCCGCTACCCGCGCTACGACGGCGGCTTCTTCGTGAGCGTGTTCGACGAGAACCCGAAGGCCCGCGGCGCTCAGATGCGCGCCGAAGGCGTCTTCGTCGTCCCGCAAGCGACCTCGCTCCGCATCGCGCTCTGTGCGGTACGCGCCGACGACATCCCGCGCCTCGTCGAGGCGTTCGCGCGTCCGCTCCAAGCCTCCTGATGACGCCCGCGGAGCTCGAGGCCGCGCTGCACGAGGGTTTCCCGCTCTCGAACTGCGACGTTTACCGCGTCGCCGCAGCCTCGCGCGAGACGCTCGTCGTTCACCGCACGGTGCTCCCGGTCGATCTCCGGCCGGGAGCCATCGTGTCCGGGCCCGTCTTGATGGACCTCGCGGACAGCACGGCCTGGCTTCACGCGATGGCGCGACACGGCCTCGCGGCGCGTGCGTCGCTCACGAGCGACCTGACGATGCACTTCCTCGCGCCGGCGCGCGGCGACCTCGTGGCGACCTGCCGCGCGGATTCGTGCACGCCGAGCCGCGAGCGTTACACCGTGCAAATCGCCTCAGCGGAGGGCCCTGTTGCGCTCGCGCACGTGGGCTACGTGATTCGGCGCGAGGCCTCGTAGCGAGCCCCCGCGCCGCCGAGCGTCACGCGGCGAAGTCGAGGTCCTTCAGCATGTCTTCGGCGCTCAGCTTGTCCGCCGAGCGACCGTCGAAGTAGCGCGAGAGCCCGACGCGCTCGTAGTGCGGCATGATGCGCGGCGAGAGAAGACCGATCTCGCGCAGGTTCGGCACGAGGCGCGTGAACATGACCTGGCGGAAGAGCTGCATGCCGGGCACCTCGGTCACGAAGGCCTTCCACTGTTCGCGGGTCATCGTGCCTTCGAACCACTCTTCGTAGACCTCGAAGGCCATGAAGCGGTTGCGCATGAGGAGCGCGACCTCGAACGCCCAGTCTTCACGCTCGCGGCGCTCGCTCTCCGACAGCTCCTTCGTCACGTGCTCGCGAAGCGCGAGGACGCCGTAGTGCACGTGGCGCGCTTCGTCTTGGATGACGTTGCGGAGGAGCTGCTTGAGCAGCGGCTCCTGCGTGAGCTGGTAGAGCGTGCCGAAGGCGCCGAGCGCGAGACCCTCCACCATGATCTGCATGCCGAGGAACTTCATGTCCCAGCGGCTGTCGGTCATGAGCGAGTCGATGATCGTGAAGAGGTTGTCGTTCACCTGGTAGAGGCGCCCCATCTTCTCGTCGAGGTAGCGGTGGAAGACCTCGACGTGGCGGCCTTCGTCCATGACCTGCGTGGAGCCGTAGAGCTTTCCATCGAAGAACTGCACGGCCTCGGTCACCTGCGCGGCGGCGAAGAGCGCGCCCTGCTCGCCGTGGAGGAACTGGCTCAGCATCCACGAGACGAGGCTGTGGAGGAAGCGCTGCTCTTCTTCCTTGGAGAAGCGAATGCCGCGCGAGCGCAGCCCGTCGAAGTCGACGAAGCGCGACGGGAGCACGGGCACCTCGGGGTTCAGGGGGTCGACGCTCGTGTGCCACGGGAGGTCCGAACCGTTCCACTGGTTCGCCTTCGCGCGCTCGTAGAGCAGGTGCATCTCGGGCATGTCGCTCGGGTAGCGCCAGTCGAAATGTGCGCTGTGCGAGGCCTTCATCTGCGTGGGCACACCCTGCTTGCCGCGCTGCAAGAGGAGACCTCGCACGCCCGAGGGCCCAAGCGCGCGCAGCACGCGCGGATCACGGATTTCGGAGAAGACCGAGATCGCGTCGCCATAGGCCTCGAGCTGGCGCTGCACCGGACGCGGGAGGATGTCGAGGATGCGGCTTGGGACGATCATGGTTGTTCACCTTCGGCGGGGGTGTTGGCGAGCGCAGAGAGCAGGTCGCGGACGGCGTTCTCGTGGTGCCGGGCGACGATGGCGTGGACGATGGGCAAGCCCTCTTCGAGCATGCGCGCGAGGCGGTCCGGGGCGAGCAGCGCGGCGCGCTTTGCGACGAGCTCGGTCTCGCGGCGGAGCATCTGGGCAGCGGCCTCGACGTAGATCGCGAGATCGCGGGGCATGAAGCCGAGGTCGGCGGTGAAGCCTGCGCGACGAAATTCGCCGAAGAGCGAGACGAGCTCGATGTCGCGGCGATCGATCGTCCACCGCGCCGTGGCGTCTTTGTGCACGCGGAGGATGCCTACCTCGGCGAGGTCTTCGACCTCGCGCGCGGTCACGCCGTGCTCGGCGGCGAGGGCGAGGACGTCGACGCGATCGCCGACCGGGGCCCCGAGGTCGCCGCGGACCTTCGTGGCCACCGCCGCGAGGTGCGTGCGTTGCTCCGGCGTGAACGCGTCGAGCTCGGCGTCGAAGAGGGCCTTGATCGCCTTGAGCGGAAGAAAGCGCTCTTCCTGGAGCTTCTTCACGAGGCGAATGCGCTCGAGGTGCTCGGGCCCGTAGTAGGCCATGGTCTTCCCGGTCTTGCGCCCCTCGGGCACGAGGCCCTCGTGGATGTAGAAGTGGATGACCTGACGCGGGAGCCCCGTGAGCGTGCAGAGGTCGCCCATGCGGTAGCGCTGCGTGGCGGGGGTCGCGGCGCTCACGGGACCTCGACGGAGACGTCGCCCTTGGGACGCGTGCAACATGCAAGGATGTACCCCTCGGCTTGCTCCGCGGGGCCGAGGCAGTTCGGCTCCTCCATGACGGTCTCGCCGGCGATCACGCGCACCTTGCAGGCCCCGCACCCGCCCATGGCGCACGAGTAGGGCATCGGAAATCCCGCGGCGAGGCCCGCGTCGAGGAGGGTCTGGTCCGTGCTGCCGAGCACGTCGAGGCTCTTGCCCGCCATGCGCACGCGCAGGGCGACGGTCTTCTTCCCGGCCGCGGCGCCGCTCTTGTCGCGGCCTGGGCTCGAGAAGCGCTCGGTGCGAACGCGCGCACCGGGAACACCGGCCTCCGCGAGCAACGCCTCCGCGGCGCTCATCATCGGCGCGGGCCCGCACACATAGTACACGGACTCGGCCCGCTCCTTGGCGCTGGGCTTCACGAGCTTCGCCAGCGCCGCCGCGTCGAGGCGCCCCGCGTGCGCCTTGCCACCCGAGAACGCCTCCGCTTCGCGCTCGAAAGCCCAGACGATGCGCAGACGTTCGGGGTGCGCCGCGGCAAGCGCGAGGAGCTCTTCGCGCAAGATCGCATCCGCGGGCGTGCGGCTCCCGTACACGAGAGTGAAGCGATCGCCCGAGCGTGCTGGCACGTGGGTGAGGAGCATGCTCGCGACGGGGGTGATGCCGCTCCCGCCGGCGATGAGCACGTGATCGCGCGCACCGACGTCAAGGGTGAAGGAGCCCGAGGGCCCCGTCAGCTCGAGCGACGCGAGCTTGCCTGCGCGGGCGACGAGCGCGTTCGACACGAGCCCGCCCTCGACCGCCTTCACCACGAGGCGACCGCGGCTCCCGCCGTCCACGGCACATGCGAGCGAGTAGGCGCGCTTCTCGGTGCGGCCCTCGCTCGGCCAGTGAACCGTCATGAACTGCCCGGCCTCGGCACCGAGCGGCGCGCCGTCTTTGGTCTCGAACGTGATGGCGATCGCGTCGCGGGTCACGAGCTCAGCCGCCGTGACGCGTACGCTCCGCGTAACGATGCCC
The DNA here is from genome assembly GCA_903858055.1 of uncultured delta proteobacterium. GTDB lineage: Bacteria > Myxococcota_A > Polyangia > Polyangiales > Polyangiaceae > CAIQDA01. Next base: position 1,248 of record CAIOHM010000462.1, on the reverse strand, counting down.
TTCGGAGCCGGCGCACCTGCAGCGCCCTGGCGACCGCTGCGGAGCTCGTACGGAAGCCCCTTCGCGCCGCGCATCGTGCGCACGACATGCGCCAAGTCGCGCCAGGTGCGCGCGCCAGCCGCGCGAAGCGAAGCGGGCAGCCACGGGGCGAGGGCGTCGAGGGGCGTCGTCTCCATGCGCTCCACTCTGAGGCCCGCCTCACGAACTGTCAAGTGACGCTTTTCAGTTTTTCAGAGACCGGAATTTTCCAGGCTTTTCGTCTCGTCCCCCCACGCTTCATGGTAGGTCGTTCTCGCGATGGGACGCGCAGCTCCGGAGCTCCACGCGGCCGCGGAAGCCGCCACCATCGACGTAGACGACGCGTCGGTGATGCTCGCGCTTTGCGGGCCTCGCAACGAGCACCTCGCGTCGCTCGCGAGCACGCTCGGCCTCGTCGCCAGCGCGCGCGGGCAGAGGCTCTTCCTGCGCGGCGAGAGCGCGGCGGTGGCCACGGCCATGCGCTTCGTTCACGAGTCCGCCGAACTCGCGCGCGCCGGAAAACCACTCGCCCTCGAAGACATCCCGCGGGCCGCGCGCCTCCTCCGCGACGACCACGAGACCTCGCTACGCTACGTGTATGATGCACCCGTCTTCATCGGTGCGGCGGGGCGCAAACCCATCTCGGTGAAGGGCGCTAACCAGCGCGCCTACGTCGAGGCGATCGGCGCCAACGACCTCACCTTCGGCGTGGGCCCCGCGGGTACGGGAAAGACCTTCCTCGCCATGGCGTGCGCCGTGCGCGCGCTCACCGAGCGCCGCGTGCGCCGCATCGTCCTCACGAGGCCCGCCGTCGAAGCCGGCGAGCGCCTCGGCTTTCTCCCGGGCGATCTCGCGGAGAAGGTGAACCCTTACCTGCGCCCGCTCTACGACGCGCTCAACGACCTCCTCGACGTCGAGCGCGCGCAGCAGTGCATCGCCAAGGGCCAGGTCGAGGTCGCCCCGCTCGCCTTCATGCGCGGCCGAACGCTGAGCGACGCCTTCGTCATCCTCGACGAGGCCCAGAATGCGACCTCCGAGCAGATGCGCATGTTCCTCACGCGCCTCGGCCCCGGGTCGAAGGCCGTCGTGACCGGTGACCTCACGCAGGTCGATCTCCCCGTGGGTCGCCCGAGCGGGCTCGCGGTGGCGTCGCGCTTGCTCACGGGCGTCGAAGGGATCGCCGTGTGCACCTTCGACGACGGCGACGTGGTGCGCCACCCGCTCGTGCAG
>CAIOHM010000461.1 GCA_903858055.1 uncultured delta proteobacterium | reverse complement strand
GAACTTGATGATCTTGAACGGGAAGTTCTGCCCGATGAGCTTGTCGAGGTTGCGGACCGGGCGGAGGTCGACCTGGCTGCCCGGGAGGAAGGCCTTCACGCCGCCGCGGATGGTGACCGAGAGGCCGCCCTTCACGCGCTGGCTGATGGTGCCTTCGATGATCTCGTCGCGCTCGCACGCGAGGGAGATCTCGTCCCACACCTTCATCTTGTCGGCCTTCTCCTTCGAGAGGAGCACGAGGCCGTCGTCGTTCTCGCGGCTGTCGACGTAGACGTCCACGACGTCGCCGACGTTCACGTTCGTCTGGCCCTGCGCGTCGGCGAACTCGTCGACGGGGATCAGACCTTCGCTCTTGCCGCCGATGTCGACGACCACGTGATCGCGGCGAACGGCCACGATCGTGCCTTTGACGATTTCACCCTCTTTGCCAAAGTCGCCGCCCGAGAGGCTGGCTTCGAAGAGTGCGGCGAAGGTGTCCATGGTGTCGTCCATGGACTCGAGGGTCGATTGGGTTGTCATGTGATGAGGATGCTGCTTTTGCGAACACCGAGGCGTTCGGCGATGCACGGAGGGCGCGGAGAACCCCGTGCGTTTGAACCGCGAGAGACGACCGCGTTGCCGCCTCTCTTCCGCGAGCCGGCGTGATAACCGAGCGACCCGCCCAGGTCAAAGCGTTCGCATGAAAAACTGCACGTTCGAAGCCCCTAAACGGCCGGCGCGTGGGCCTCGATCGCCGCGAGCTCCGGGTCGAAGATCGTCGACTCGATGATGCCCTGGAAGACCTCGAGCGGAAGATCGTTCGGGTCGAAGCCGAAAGGATCTTCGATCGACGAGCCAATTTCCTCGATTCCGAAGAGGATGAAGGTGAGCGCAAAGGTCGAGGGGATCGTGAGCCAGTCGTAGTCGCCGGCGAGGGCGAACGGGAGCGTGAACGCGTAGAGGACGAGTGAGCGGCGCAGGTGGACCCGGTACGCGAAGGGAATCGGGGTCGTGCGGATGCGGTTGCAGCCGCCCGCAGAGAGGATCACCGAGCGCATGGGCTCCTCGACGACGGGCAACACGGTCGCGGGCGCGTGGCCCGAGCGGACGGCGTCACGGAAGATGCGGCCCGCGTGGGTGAGCGCGGCAGTGGGCGCATGGAACGCCGTGAGCACGCTCCTGCGAACCTCGGGCGGTAGGCTCTCGACGTGGGGACCGCAGTCTTTCTGGCCGCGGAGGTTGGCAAGCGTGCTGTGAACCGCGACGGCGAGGCACGCGAGGCACTCACGCCGCTGCGCGATGGGCACGTAGAGCGACGCGAGGCGCGCGAGGTGACGTGACTCCTCGATGATCACGCCCCAAAGCCGCCGGCCCTCCCAATAGCGGTCGTAGGAGGTGTTCGTGCGAAAGACGAGCAAGAGCCCGAAGGAGACGCCGAGCAGCATGTGCATCGACGCGCCGATGCCGCCGACGTAGCCGCGCCGCTGAAGCACGTGGACGACGATGCTCCACGCCGTGACCACGAGCGATCGGCCGATGATGGGCCGCGTGATCGCCGCGTTGAGGTCGAGCATTCCGCGGCGCCAACGGAGCGGGTCGTATTGAGTCACCACGCGCGACCGCTACCAGAGTCGGCGGCCACAAAAAAAGAGAAGACCGAGCTTTCGCGCGGCCTTCTCCAAGGTTCCGGACCTTCGGCGATCAGAACTTGTACTTGCTCTTGTCGATCTCGCCCTTGAGCTTCTTCGTGACCTTCACGTACTCGTCCGTGCCCGGGAGGAGCGCGTAGACCGGCTCGCTGACGAGCTCGGGGTCGAAGCCTTCCTTCTTGAGCTCCACCTTGCGGTGCTTGAACGTGCCCGTGACCTCGAGCTCGCTGCGCAGGCGCAGGAAGAGCGGGACCGCGTAGGCCGGCAGGCTCTCCTTGCAGTGCTTCGCGAACGACTTCCCGTCGAAGTCGTCGATGCTGCCCTTGAAGACCACGGAGGCCATGCCCGCGCGGCCGTCGGTGCCCGCGACCTCGACGCCGTACACCGTGGCCTCGGCCACCGCGTCGACCTTGTTGATCACCTCTTCGACCTCGGTCGTCGAGACGTTCTCGCCCTTCCAGCGGAAGGTGTCGCCGAGGCGATCGACGAACTGGGCGTGACGGAAGCCCATGTTCTTCATGAGGTCGCCCGAGTTGTACCAGGTGTCGCCGTCCTCGAAGCAGTTGTGGAAGAGCTTCTTCTCGTTGGCTTCCTTGTTCGTGTAGCCGTCGAAGGGCGTCTTCTCGGTGATCTTCGCGATGAGGAGACCGGTCTCGCCGACGTCGCACGCGACGAAGTGGCCCGCGGAGTCACGCACCGGCTCGTCCTTCTCCACGTCGTACTTCACGATGTTGTACGGGAGCGGGCAGAGGCCGACCGTGCAGTCGACGTTCAGCAGGTTGATGAACGCGACGTTGCACTCGCTCGCGCCGTAGAACTCGTAGACCTCTTCGATGCCGAAGCGCTCCTTGAAGGCCTTCCAGATGTCCGGGCGCATGCCGTTGCCGACGCACTTGAGGACGGGGTTGTCCTTGTCGTCCGGGCGCGGCGGCTGGTTCATGAGGTAGCGGCAGAGCTCGCCGATGTAGCAAAACGCCTTCGCGTTGAACTTGCGTGTATCTTCCCAGAAGTGGCGCGCGCTGAACTTGCGGCGAATCGCCACCGCGGAGCCGTTCACGCTGGCCGAGGCCCAGGTCACGGTGAGGGCGTTGTTGTGGTAGAGCGGCAGCGGCACGTAGATGACGTCGCCGGGCTGCAGGTTCAGACCGCAGAGGCCGAAGCCGGCGGACGCCTTGATCCAGCGGAAGTGCGTCATGATCGACGCCTTCGGGAGACCGGTGGTGCCCGAGGTGTAGACGTAGAAGCACGGGTCCTTGAGGAAGACCGTGCCCGTGGTCGGCGGGTTTTCGCTCGACTGCACGTCGCTCTCGGCGGCGAGGTCGCGGAAGCCCGCGGGGCAGTCGGTGCGACCGCGGTCGATGAGCCAGAAGAGCGGCGCGCCTTGAAGGTCGAGCTTCCCGCGAATGGTGTCGAACGCGCCGAAGAGCTCTTCGCCGACGATGAACGCCTTCGCCTGCGAGAGCTTGAGGCTGTGAACGAGGGCCTCCTCGCGCTGGTTCGTGTTGATGAGCGCCGAGATGGCGCCGAGCTTCGCGAGCGCGGCGACGACGACGAGCACCTCGGGGCGGTTCTCGAGGAGGACGGCCGCCACGTCGCCCTTCTTGAAGCCCTCCTTGCGCAGGAGGTTCGCGTAGCGGTTCACCCACATGTTGAACGTGCGGTGCGAGTAGCTCGCGTTCTCGAAGAGGAGCGCCGGGTGGTGCGGGAACTTCTCCGCGTTGCGCTCGAGGTAGGTGCCGATGGAGAGCGGCTCGAATTTGTCCTTCTTGCCGAGGATCTTGAGCCCCGCGACGATCGACGGGAGCTTCGCCTTGATCATCTGCGCGCGCTGCTGCACCGCAGGCAGGTCATCCGTAGGCAAACGTTCGACGAGGTCGTCGAGGACATCTTTTACGCCGGGAATCTGCTCCACCAGAGAATTCAATTGCATGCTGCACCTTCCGACTGACGCGTTGCGTAGCGCTGAAGACTACGCGCTCTTCGCTTTGCGTCAATCGGCAAAGTTAATGCCCATCTTCCAGCATGATCCCCGATACTTACACGTTGCGCCGCAGGACTCTTCAGCCGCACGCATCGCGTCGGAGCCGCAGACCCACGGGGCAATGGTCGCTGCCGAGCACCGCCGGTTCGTGCCAGCACGCGAGCAGCATCTCCGGTGCGACGCCGTGCATCAGAGCGAGGTCGATGCGCCAACCCACGTTGCGCTCGCGGCAGCCGCCCCGCTGAGCCCACCACGTGTAATGACCCCCGCCGGCCTCGACGGCGCGAAAGGCATCGACCCAACCGCGACGAAACCAGCGGTGAAGCTCGTCGCGCTCCTCGGGAAGAAAGCCGCTCGTCCCCTCGTTCTCTTTCGGGCGTGCGAGGTCGATCGCGTGCGGGGCCGTGTTGGCGTCGGTGAGCACGACGACGCGCTCGCCGCGCCCCGAGAGCACCTCTAGCTCACGCGCGATATGGCTGTAGAATGCAAGCTTGAAGGGGACCCGGCCGTTGTCGCGGTCCTTGCCCGAGCCGTTCGGCATGTAGGCCGAGACCACGTGCAACTTACCGAAGCGCATGCGTACGTAGCGCCCCTCGGCGTCGAACTCCGGCACGCCGAGCGTGGTGCTGATCTCGTCGGGGACTTCCTTCGCCAGGAGCGCCACACCCGAGTAGCCCGCGCGCTCGGCCTCCGCGGCGGCGACATGCCACGGCCCCGATCCTTCGAGGCTCACCTCGAGCTGCGCCCGCGTGGCGCGGACCTCCTGCAACGCGACGATGTCCCAGGGCGACGACCGCAGCCACGACGCGAGGCCTTTCTTCGCCGCGGCGCGCACACCGTTCACGTTCCACGAGCCGAGCTGGAGGGGTGCCGTCGCGTCCATCGCCGCGGCTCCTACCCAAACGCGGGCGCCCCGGCGACGCGCTCGACGCTTCGATGGAACGAAAACACCCGCGCTCCCATCGAGAGGCGCGGGTGTTCGAGGATGTGCCGAGCTCAGTAGCCGGGCGGGAGGACGACGCTGCTGAAGGGAACCTCGGGCGAGCACTTCGTCGTGTCCGTGGTGCCGTCGGCCTTCTCTTCGCAGCGCTGGATGGGGCCGTTCATGTAGTCCATGTAGAGGTCGTTGTGCCCCGGAGCCGCGAACGCGCGGTCCGCGCGGGAGACGCCCCACGAGTTCTTCGTGCGGAAGAACGCGATGTTCGCTTGCGACGAGAGCGCCGCGCCGAGGGCCGCCTTGTCCGTCACGACGGTGCCCGCCGCGAGGGTGCCGTAACCCGGCACGTTCGAGACCTCGTAGTCCTCGAGGATCGTGACGTGGCCGCCTTGACGCCCCGGCGTCGCCGGGATGCCCTTGAACGCGCCCTTGCTGTCGAGGGCGTTGAAGTCGACCGTCCAGGTGATCGCGACGGGCTGCGCGTCGTGGAGCGCACGCTGGATGCGGGCCTGGAACGTGCGGCGCGCGCTCGTGCCGGTCGGGTAATACGCAACCTTCCACTCACGGATCGCGGCGTCGAGGGTGGTCTTCGTGGGGACCTTGCCCGCGCCCTTCGTGTACTGGACCGGGACCTCCGACGGGCGCTTCGCGATGGTGCCCGCGGTGCTCACGACGGGGCGGCCCGACGAGGTCTGCGTGAGGTTCTTCGAGAAGTCCGCGCCGAAGAGACCTTCGAGGTTCGCGACGACCGCGGGCGTGAGCTTCCACGCTGCGACGAGCTCGGCCTTCACGGTTGCGCGGTTCTTGCGCGCCGTCGCGGTCTTGAGCTTGCCGTTCTTGATCGACTCGTTGATGTACGTGAGGGCGGCCTTCTGGCGCGCGCTCATCTCGGCCGACGCCTCTTCCGCGATGAAGGCGCCCTCGTTCACGACGCCGTACTTGCCCATGAGAGTCGTCGCGAGGCCGAAGCTGCCGCCGGTCTCGATCTCGGTGCCGGTCACTTGGCCGCCAACGAGGCGGTCGTACCAGGACCAGAACGTGAGGTAGCTCTCGGAGAAGTTCTGCTCGACGCCGGTGGCGCTCTTGTTGAGCGACTCCGCCCAGCCGATGCCCGCGTAGAGCCAGCAGTTGCCGATGCTCTGGCGCTTCACGCTCGAGTGGTTCACGTCCGTGACGGCGTCGTCGGCGAGCGAGATGTCCTCTTCCGCGCTGGGCGCTTCACCGGAGCAGCCGGTGGCGAGCGAGCCGAAGAGAATCGAAGCGGAGACAGCGAGCATGCGGGCGTGAGCGCGAAGAGCCATGGTTCCTCCAGAAAGGTCGCCACTCATGCGGTGGCGTCGTCCATGTGCACTTATTTACCTACATATGTCCTACACGCAACCACGATCTGCGGTCTCCCCGTACGATTTCTTGGAACCCTGGGAATTTACTCGCCCGGAGCGCGCACAAACTGGAGCCCGTCCGCCCGTGGCGACACTTTACCCCCTCACGAGAGCGCAGGCCCCGCGGAAACCAGCGGTGACCTCGGCCTACGTCGGCGCGACGCGCGGCCGCTCAGCGAGACGCGGCGGCGGTTTCGCCCGCACGGAGCGCCCGCGAACCGAGGAGCGCGAGGACCACGAGCACGATCGAGAGGATCTGGCTCGTCGAGAGCCCCGCCGCACCGCCGCGCTCGTCGGCGCGCAGGAACTCGAGTCCGAACCGGAGCGCCGCGTACCCGATGCAGAATACAAGGAACGATTCACCTTCGCGCCGCTGACGAGGCCTCACCACGAAGGCGATGATCGCAGCGAGGACGAGCGCGCCGGCGGCTTCGTAGAGCTGCGTGGGATGCACGGGCAAACTCCAGAGCGAACGGCTCGCGAGCAGGCCCGCCTTGGCTTGGGCCACGGAAGCGTCGCTGCCCGGCGGGAACACGACGCCGAGCGCCGAAGGCGTGGGCGCACCGAAGCAGCAGCCCGCGAAGAAGCAGCCGAGGCGACCCACCGCGAGGCCCAAGGGTACGGCCATCGCCGCGCGATCGAGCGTGGCCGCGACGCCGAGGTGATCGCGCCGAGCCGACCAAACCCCTGCCGCGCCCGCCGCGAAGAGACCCCCGTAGAAGGTGAGGCCGCCGCTCCAGAAGCGTGCCCACGCGAAGCAATCGGCGGAGGCCGGATGGCACGTGCCTCGGGCGGCGTCCCAGACCCCTCCCCACTCGGCCGAGGTGCAGGTCACGCGGTCGAGCGGCCAGTCGACCAGCTCCGGCGCGGTGCAAAGGTGGATGTAGTCTGCAAGATGACCGTCGAAGAGCACGTGCGCGAGGCGCCCCCCGGCAATGCCCGCCACGACCGTGAGCAGCGCGAGGTCCACGTGCGCGTCGGCGTCGCGCCCCTCGGCCGCCGCGCTCCCCACGAACACCACGGCCGCGAGCAAGTACGCCAGCGCGATGAAGACGAAGAACGCGGGGACGGGCTCGCCGAAGACGCGCGCGAGGACCGGGTTCATGAATCAGCCGAGGCGCGCGTGCGCTTCGAGGGCTGCGGGGATTCCCGACTTCTCCGCGACGCGGCGCAGACGATCGCCCGGACAAAGACCCGCATCCACGAGCTCGGCGAGGCCGTCGAGGTGCTTCGCTTCGGACCGTCCGCCCGCGTCGAGGAAGGCGCGACGGTCGAGGCCTGCGCGCGCGATGGCAAGGATCTGACGTGCTTCCTCGGCGATCGTGTGACCACGGAAGGGCGTGCGGAGGCCGTGCACCGGCACCGCGTGGCGCACGGCCGAGACCTCGTCGTAGGTCCAGTCGCGAACGAGCGCCTCGAGGTCGGCGAGGGCGCGCGCATCGTAGAGGAGACCGACCCAGAGCGCCGGAAGCGCGTTTGCCTCACGGGGCCCCTGGGCGTCGGCGCAGCGCACCTCGAGCGTCTTCTTGAGGCGAACCTCGGGGAAGAGCGTGTTCAGGTGCATGACCCAGTCTTCGTGCGTCGCGCGCTCGCCCTCGAAGCCGTTGACGAGGAAGTCGCGGAAGGTCTGGCCCGTGTTGGCGAGGATGCGCCCAGGACGCTTCACGAGGAACATGGGCACGTCGAGGGCCCACGCCACGTAATCCGCGTAGCCTGCCCCTTCCCGCCACACCTGCTTCACGAGGCCCGAGCGCGCTTCGTCGACCGCGAGCCACGTGGCGAGGCGCTCGCTCACGGTGCCGGCGTCGACGCCCTCACGGAAAGGCGCGTTGGCGAACATGGCGCCGACGATCGGCGCGGCCTTGATCGAGACGACGAGCTTTCGCATCGCGTCCGCTTCGTTCTCGAAGTCGAGGTTCACCTGCACGGTCGCCGTGCGCAGCATCATGTCGAGCGCCCGCACGCCGCACGTCGGCAAGTAGGTCTTCATGATGCCGTAGCGCGCCTTGTGCACCCACTCGAGGTCCTCTTGGCGCGCGAAGGGCTGGAAACCGAGGCCGTACCACGCGACCCCCGCGGCTGCGGAGTAGGGCGCGAGATCGGCCATGTGGCGCTTGAAGCTCTGCGCGACCGCGTGGAGGTGCACCTCGGCGCCGCCGCTGTGCTCGAGCTGACAGCCGGGCTCGAGGGTGATCGAATCGGTGCCGTCTTCGAGGCCGATGACCGGGCTCGTCTCGCTCTCGCGGATGACGCGGAAACGCCCGCCGCGGTTCAACTGCTCGAAGAGCTCGCCGACGCTGCCGGGGCCGCGGAACCGAAACGGGCGCTGCTCGCGCCCTACGAGTCCGTGCTTCTCCATCTCGGGGCCGATGCGAAAGCGCGCCGCCGGCTTTTCCGCGCTGCGGAAAACGTCGAGCAAGGCGTCGTGGGAAGTGATCGGCGGGTCGTCGTGGGAAGCCATCTTGAGGAAACTCGGGCTGAAGGATGTAGCGCCGTTGGGCTCGCTTGGGTGCGAGGAATTCACGAGCTTGGTCCTTCTTGGGCCATCGGGTACGATGCCCACGGTGTCGTTTTCGCTTCCGCCCTTGCCTCGCCTTCGTTTCGTCGCCTCGGCGGAGCACGCGAACACGCCTGCCTTCGTGCGGGTCGAGGCGCAACGGCTCGCGTTCGTCGAGGGACCCCAAGCGGGCCGCGCGTGCCGCTACGACCTCGTGCGACGACGCGCGATCGACGCCGCGATCATCGTCGCGTTCACCCGCACACCCGCAGGCCGCCGCGAGGTCTTCTTGCGTTCGGCGATCCGCCCGCCCCTCGCGCTCCGCGACGACGGCGTCGCCCTCGAACCGGGTCTCTGGGAGCTGCCCGCCGGTCTCGTCGAAGCCGACGAAGCGCCGCGCGAAGCCGCGTCCCGCGAGCTCCACGAAGAGCTCGGGATCCGCGTGGATCCGTCCTCGTTGGTCGCCCTCGGCGGCCCCGTGGTGCCCATGCCCGCGCTCATCGGCGAGCGCCAATTCGGCTTCGCCGTCGACGTCACGGGCGTCGCGATCGAGGAGCCGGGCCTCGACGGGAGCCTCCTCGAATTGGGCGGCGAGGTGATCCGCGCAGACGCCGAAGCGCTCGCCGATCACTTCGACCGAGCCCCGCTCGTCGACGCCAAGACCGAGCTCTTTCTGAGGCGCTTTCTCCGGAGCTGGCCATGATCCGTCACGTCACGCTGGTGGTGAAAAAGACCTCATGGGAGACCTTCGTACGGGATCGGCAAGACGACCACGTCGCCGAGCTCATCGAGGCAGGCGACGCCTCGGTCGCGCGCATTCGAGCCACCCACGAAGCGCACGAACAGACCGTGAAGACCGTGCGTCGCGCGCTCGACGACCTCGGCGCTCAGGTCGAGCTTCGCCACGCGACCGATCGGGCCCGGCCGCTGCACTCGGAGCTCGTCGTCACCGTCGGCGGCGACGGCACGCTCCTCTCGGCTTCGCACCTCGCGGGCCCCGAGGTGCCCATGCTCGCGATCAACAGCGCGCCGCGAAGCTCGGTCGGCTTCTACTGCAGCGCGACCGCTGAAAACGCCGCGGATTTCCTCGCGCAAGCGCTGCGAGGCACGCTCCCGCGCGTCGAGCTCGCGCGCATGGCCGTCCGCAAGAATGGCGAGGTCGTGCACAACCGCGTGCTCAACGACATGCTCTTTTGCCACCGGTGCCCGGCGGCGACCTCGCGCTACATCTTGACCGTGAGCCACGACGGCGCGGCGGAGGAGCACGAAGATCAGGTCTCGAGCGGCCTGTGGGTCGGCCCTCCCGCAGGATCGACCGCGGCGCAGAAGAGCGCGGGAGGCGACGTGATGCCGCTCCTCTCGCGCCAGCTCCAGTACGTGGTGCGCGAGCCCTACGCGCCCGAAGGCCACGCGCTCGCGCACGTGAAGGGGCGCATCGCCTCGACCGGCTATTTGCGCCTCAAGAGCCGCATGTCGCGCGCGCAAGTGTTCCTCGACGGCCCCCACGACGCGTTCGACGTGCGCCTCGGCGACGTGGTCGAGGTCGCGCTCTCCGACGAGCCCCTCACCGTGCTCGGTCTCTCGGTCGCCGAAGACCCGACGCGCGCCTTCACGCTCCCTGCGCCGCCGCGCCCGCCCACGCGCCGATGAGACCACGTCCACACGCCGCCCTCGCCGTCGTGCTCGTGCTGACGAGCGGAGCCCTTGCGCAGGCCTATTGCCGTTCGCGCACCGTGCGAGAGGCGTCGTGCGACGAGGTCGACGAGGCCGGCTGCAAGAGCTGCGGCAAGGTGCTCTTCTGGCGCTCGCGCTGCGTGGGTTTTTCCATGCAAGAAGACGCCTCGCGCCAAGTCTCCTACGACGCGGTGGAGCGCGCGGCCACGGCGGGGTTCGCGCGCTGGGCGACCGCGCCGTGCCCGGGTGGAGCCGCGAGCATCGACGCGCGCAACTTGGGGCCGGTGAGCTGCAGCGCGGTCGGCTTCAACACGCGCGCCGCGAACCAGAACACGATCACGTTCCGAGACGGCGCGTGGCGACCTGACGATCCTGCGGCGCTGCCCGGCGGGCTTCGCGGCGAGACCATCGCGCTTACGACGACGAGCTACAGCACGCGCACAGGTGAGATCGTCGGCGCCGACATGGAGGTCAACTCGTCGCAGTTCTCATTCACCGCCAGCGGCCAGCCCG
>CAIOHM010000460.1 GCA_903858055.1 uncultured delta proteobacterium | reverse complement strand
TCGTCCACGCGATCGTGCGACACGCAAGCGACGACCGCGCGGCTCTTGGAGCGGCCCTCGTCGCCGCGCTTCACCCAGGGCTCGTACTGCAAGCCCCTCTCGTCATGGCGGAGCCGCTCGCCGCGCTTCTCTACGCCGCGCTCGTTCTGTGCATGATGCATCTGCACGCGGGCCTCGGCGTCGCGCTCGTCGCCGGCTTGCTCGGCGGCGTCGCGACGCTCGTGCGCCCCCAAAGCCTCCTCGTCGTGCCCGTGCTCGTGCTCGTGGTCGTGATCACGGAGGGCGCACGCACGCCGGTCCGGTCTTGGCTTGCGAGGGTCCTCCTCGTGGCGGCGAGCTTCGCGGCGGTCGTGGCGCCGTGGTCGCTGCGCAACGCGCGCGTGCTCGACGGCCCCGCGCTCGTGAGTACGAACGGCGGCTGGAACCTCGCGATCGGCGCGCTCCCGGGCGCAACCGGCCGCTACCGCACGCTCCCTTCGAACCACGGCTGCGAGGCGGTCTTCGGCGAAGTCGCGGTGGACCGCTGCCTCGCGACGAAGGCACGCGAGGCGATCGCGCGCGATCCGGTCGGCTTCCTCGCGCTCGTGCCCGCGAAGCTCTCCTACGCGGTCGACTACGAAGCCTTCCCTGTGGAGGCGATCCACGAGGCGCAACCCGATCGCGTACCGGAGCCGCTGCGGCGCACGGGGTGGCGCGCGCTCATGGTGGTGCACCAGGCGCTGCTCCTTGCCACGGCCTTCGAGGCGCTGCGTCGTCGCTCGCTCTTCGTGAAGGCGCTCAGCGGGGCGCTCGCCCTCGTGCCCATGGTGCTGCTCGGGCGCCCAACGTCGGGAGGCATCGCCGTGGCGCTCGCGCTGGCACTCGTGAGCGACGAGGCCCTCGTGCTGCGCCTCGTGGGCGCGCTCTTCGGCACGTTCCTCGCGACGCACGCGATCTTCTTCGGTGAAGATCGCTACCACGTCGTCGTCGAGGCCCTTCTCGCCGCCGCGCTCTTCGTGCTGCGCGCGCGGCTTGGCGATCACGTGCCCGCGAAACGAGACGAGGCCAGCTCCTAAGAGCCAGCCTCGCCGTGACCGTCACCCGTGCGGGTGGCGCTTCACTTGGCCTTCTTGTCGGCCTTCTTGTCCGCCTTCTTGTCGCCCTTCTTGCCCTTGGCAGGCTTCGCGGGCTCGGCCTTGGGGGCCTCGGGCGCGGGCGCGGGGGCCGCGACTTCGGCCGGCGCGGGCGCGGGGGCCGCAACTTCGACCGGCGCGGCGACGGGCTCCGGCGCGGGCGCCTCGACGACCGGGGTGTTCACGGGGGCAGCGGCGGGCTCCTCGTTGCCGCAGCCGAGGGCGGAGACAGCGAGGGCCGAGACGGCGAGCATGAGCTTGATGGAACGCATGGGAAACTCCTTGGCGGTGAACCGGAGAGACCCGCGACCGCGCCGCCACTTTCTTGCGGAACACGGCGGGGCGCCGGGTAGGCCCTCTCCAAGGGTTCGTTCTTTTCACAGGGCGGCGGGGCCGGTCAAGGGACTCGAACAGCGGCCTCGCGTGGGGACCATGCTTTTTCCCGCGCGGCGCTCCCTGTTGTAAGGAGGCATCATGATCGGACGCTTGCGCGGAACCTTGGTGTCGTCGGAGAGTGACGGGGCCGCCATCGTCGACGTCGGCGGCGTCGGCTACGAGGTTTTCTGTCCGATCGGCGCCCTCGGGCGCGCGCGCGCCGAGGTCGGGAGCGAAGTCACCCTCGCGATCCACACCCACGTGCGCGAGGAGCAAATCGCCCTCTTCGGCTTCCCGAGCGAGATCGAGCGCGCCGTCTTTCGAACGCTCATCGGCGTGCCCAACGTCGGACCCAAGCTCGCCGTCGCGATCCTCGGCCAGATCGGCATCGACGAGCTCCACCGCGCCGTCCAGGACCGCGACGTCCCGCGACTCAAGAAGCTCTCGGGCATCGGCGCGAAGACCGCCGAGGTCCTCACCGTGCAGCTCCGCGACAAGCTCCCGAGCGGCGGGGGAGCCGCGGGCCCCGCACCGAAAAGCCCCTCGACCGCGAGCGAAGGCAAGAGCAAGCAGCTGCACGCGGCGCTCGTCTCCATGGGGTACAAGCCCGCCAAGGCCGAGGTCGCCGTGCAGAAGCTCGAGCCTCGCCTGGCCGAAACCGCCCTCGCGGATCTGCTCCGCGAAGCCCTCGCGATCCTCACGACGTCCTGAACGATCCCATGTCGAACGCACGCACCGAACGCCGCTTCGAACCCACGAGCGCCACGCCCGCAGGGCTCCTGCTCCTCGTGCTCAACGCGGGCGCGCTTGCCGCCGGAGCGGGCGCCGTGGGGTTCTACCTGCGCACGAAGAACCCCGAGTCCGCTCCGTACACCACCGAAGCCCTCGCATTGGGGGCGCTGCTCCTTGGCGTGGCGACCGCGCTCTCGGCGAACCGTGGCCTGCGCGTACGTGTCGGGGCTGCCGGCGTTGCCTTCGAGAAAGGGGACCTCGTCCGCGTGCCGTGGCATGGGCTCGCGCGCGTGAGCCTCGAGGGCGCAGCGGTACGCATCGAAGGAAAGTCCGAGTTTGGCACGGGCGTGAGCGAACTGTGCAGTCTACACACGCATCGCGAGGCCCTCGCGGCGCTGGTCGCCGAGGCGAAGGTCCGGGTTCCGTCCGTGCTCGGTGCCGAGGTCGAGGCACGCGTGGGTGCACCCGCCGGCGTCGCGGGTGAAGAGCTCCCGCTCGAACCCGTGCAGATTGCAGGCAGACGTTGCGCCGCGAGCGGCAAGCCCATCGCGTTCGAGGGCGACGGCGTCGTGTGCGCCCGCTGCGAGCGCGTCTACCTGCGCGCCGCCGCTCCGTCTTCGTGCGCGTGCGGCCAAGCCCTGAACGGGCTCTGAATCAGCCGCTGTTTTCGCCGAGGTCCGCGAGCTCGACGCGGTTACGCCCGCGGGACTTCGCCACGTAGAGCGCCTCGTCCGCCTTGGCGACGACGGCGTCGAGCTTCCAGCTGCCCGTGGCGACCGCGAGGCCAATCGAGGCGGTGACTTGATGCGTGCCTCCCTCGGGGAGGTCGTGCACGGCGCCTTCGATCGCGCGGCGCAGACGCTCACCGGCGATGCGCGCACCGGCGACCGGGGTCTGCGTGAGCGCGACGATGAACTCTTCGCCACCCCAGCGCGCCACGTAGTCGCTCTTGCGGCCGAAGCGCTTGAGCACCGCGGCGACACCCTTCAGGATCGCGTCACCGGCCGCGTGGCCCATGGTGTCGTTGACCTTCTTGAAGTGGTCGATGTCGAGGAGGAGCACCGCGGTCGCCACGCCGGTGCGCTCGGCGCGCGAGCGCTCGACTTCCATTTGCTCGATGAACGCGCGGCGGTTCATGAGGCCCGTGAGGCCGTCGGTCGAGGCGAGCGTGGTCGCGCGCTTCATGGCGCGCATGAGCTCGAGGGGCACCGGGAGCTCGCGGGCGACGATGCGCACGAAGCGATCGTCTTCCGCGGAGGAGTGCTTGCGGTCCGTGCCGAGCGCGACGCAGCCGATGGGCGCGAACGAGTGCATGACCGGCTGCACGATCGTGCGGTGCACCTTGGTGGCCGCAGGCTGCTCGCCGGTGACGAGCTCGATGCTCACGTCCGCGGGCAAGCCGAACGCCTCGCGCGCCTCTTGGACCGCCTCTTCTTGGATGCCCGGGTGCGTGTGAATGAGGCACTTGCGCTCTTCGGTGAGCGAGAGACCGAACCATCGGTAGGTCATGATCTCGCTCGCGACCTCGGTGAGAGCGCGGAAGAAGTCGTCGAACTCGGCGACGTTGCCTGCGAGCTGGCGCACCTGACCGGCGACGACGGAGTCGAAGAGCAGGTGGTCGAGGAGCTGCGAGAGGCGCTCCTGCACCGCACCGTGGAGCTGGAGCCCTTGAACGTCGACCTCGTCGAAGTTCATGAACGCGCCTTCGCTGATCACCTGCTCGACGACCTTGCCGATGTCGCCGAGCTGGGTCTTGTTCACGAAGGCGGCAGCGCCGGCGTTGCGGGCCCAAAAGCGGGTCTTGCGGTCTTCCGTGGCCGTGAGGAGGATCACGGGGACGTTCTGGGTCGCCTTCTCCGCGCGCAGCAGGCGACACAGCTGGAGGCCGGAAATGCCGGGCATCCAGAAGTCGGTGATGACGACGTCGGGCGCGACCTCGAGGGCCTTCTGCGCGCCTTCGATGCCGTCCGCGACCTCCACGACCTCGTAGCCAGCCTTGCGAAGCTTGTCGCCAAGGAGTGCACGGATGGCGAGGCTGTCGTCGACGATCAGGATGCGGCTCAAGAGACCTCATGGGCGCGCGGAGGCGACACCCTGAGATGCTTATACCGATGTTTGGGCAGCCAAGCCAAGGACGCCGTGCGTGTCCGTTTCGCCTGGGGAATGCGACGAAAGGTCGCCCCGATGCCTCGCGGCTGGCTATGCTTCCGCGCGATGTTCCGTTCCGCCTTCCTCCGAAGCGCCGTCGCCACCGCGCTGCTCCTCGCCCAGGCTGCAGGCGCGCAGCAGGTCACGCTCTCGCAGACGCCCGACCGCCGCACCTTCGCCGACCCCTCGCGCCAGGCGACCTACCGCTCAGCCTCCAAGTTCCCCGACTGGATCAACTACGCGGACTGCGCATCGAACGTGCTGCTCCACTTCCAGCTCGCGGTCACGAGCATCCCCACGAACGGCTCGCTCCAAGTGTGGGCGGGCACCGACGACTGCTCGAAGCTCGAGGCGCGCACCGGTGAGACCACGCGCACGTGCTGGCCCGTGAGCGGCGTGCTCCCGAGCCAACAGAACGTGAGCGTCGACGTGTGGTCGCAGCACGTGGTCGGGTACGTGAGCAAGACCGCCGCCGAGAAGCCGAAGACCTTCGCGGATCTACCGACGTCCTCGACCCCGAGCCTTTGCACGCTGAGCGCCCAAGGGGCCACGGCGCTGAAGCTCTGGTTCATGTTCACCGACGGCTCGAACAACGTGATGGGCACGCCCTACCAGTGGTCCACGAGCGTCGACGTGGTGGGGCCCTCGGCTCCGACCGCGGTCACCGCCTCCGCGGGCGACGGCGCCGTGAACCTCTCGTGGACCGTGAGCGACGCCGTGAGCGACGTCGCGGAGTACGTGGTTTATTGCTTGCAGCAGAGCACCACGAGCGACGCCGGCGGCACCACGGACGCGGCGACGAGCAGCGACGCGGGGGCCCTCGCCGACGCAGGGACCGCAGCCGAAGACGCGGGATCGCCCTCGGAAGACGCGGGCACCGGCGCGACCGAAGACGCGGGCAGCGCGAGCCCCGACAGCGGCACGAGCGGGACGATCTCCGCGTGCGCGGCCCCCTGGAGCCCCGAGCCTGCGAGCCCGCTCACCTCCGAGTTCCTCGCCTCGATCGCCAAGTACGAGTGCGGCCGCATCGGCGGAACCTCGCGCTCGTCACGTGTGTCGGGTTTCGCCTACGGTGTCCCCGTGGCCGTCGCCGTCGCCGCGGTCGATCAGGTCGACAACGCGGGCGGCATCCGCGCGGGCAACTGCGTCGCGCCCGTGCGCACCATCAGCTTTTGGGATCGCTACGAGGAGGCGGGCGGCGACGCGGGCTCGTGCAGCTACGCGCCCCCGGTCTTCTCGGGCAACGCCCTCACGTTCTCCGCGCTCGTCGGTCTCGCTGCAGCGCTTCGCCTCCGCCGAAAGGGTCGCTGAACCATGCGCGCGCGCCTCGCTCTCCTCGCCCTCTGTGCCCTCCCCGCGGCCGCCTCCGCGGCGATCCCCGGCTCGGACTACCAGCCCCACCAGAGCTCCCAAGACTTCGCGCTCGAGCTGCGCTTGAACTTCTTCAAGCCCGAGATCGACTCCGCGCCCGGCCTCAAGGGCACGCCGTACGAGTCGACCTTCGGCGGCGACACGCACCTCGGCTTCGGCGGCGAGTTCGACTGGCAGTTCCTTCGCAACCCGCACATCGGCAGCATCGGGCTCGGTGTGGGCGTCGGCCGCTGGTCGACGACCGCGAAGGCACTCAACTACGTGGACCTCACGGCCACCGGCGACGACACCACGCTCCACCTTTGGCAGTTCGCGGGCCTCGGCGTCTTCCGCCTCGAGGCGCTCGCGAGCATGGGCATCCCGCTCGTGCCCTTCGCGAAGGCCGGCCTGGGCTACACGCTCTGGCGCTCCTACGGCCCCGACGGAACCTACACGAGCCGCCAGCCGGGCGGGAACCGGGCCATCGGCGGGAGCTACGGCTTCCAGTGGTCCGCGGGCCTCGCGCTCCTGCTCGACACGTTCGATCCCTCCTCGGCGAAGAACCTCGACGAAGCCACGGGCGTGAACAACACGTACCTGTTCGTCGAGTACACGGACGCGGCGCTCAACGCGGCCATGTCCGGCTCGGCGCTGCGCGTGGGCGGCGAGAGCCTCACGGGCGGCCTCGCGCTCGAGTTCTGACTTCCCCGTTCCCAAACACGCGCGGGCTCACGTACGCTCGCGCCCCCTTCCCCGTGTGCCGCGCACACACCACCGATCGAGGAGCAACCATGGCCGAAGTCGTCCTCCGCCACGAGATTTTCTGCACCGAAGAAGACTACTGGGCAAAGTGCGTTTGGACCCGCGAGTTCAACGAGGGCCTCTACCTGAAGACCCTCGGCTTCCCGCGCTACGAGGTGCAGGGGGACACGGAGAACGGCAACGTGCGCAGCCGCCGAACGCTCATCGAGCCACCGGTGGCGGGGCTCCCGGCGCCGCTCAAGAAGGCCATGGGCGACACGCTCAGCTACGTGGAAGAGGCCACCTTCGACAAGACCAAGCGCGTCTACGAGTTCAAGGTGATCCCCAGCGTGTTCCCCGACAAGACCAAGGTGTGGGGCAACCTCTACTGCGAGGGCTGGAACGGCAAGAGCTTCACGCGCGTCTCGAAGATCAACGTCGAGGTGAAGGTCTTCGGCATCGGCGGCATGGTCGAGGGCCGCATCATGGAAGACCTGAAGCGCAGCTACGACGTCGGCGAGAAGTGGACCAACGACTTCGCTGCAGCCGGCGGCTTCAGCACGAAGTGAAGGCCTCGGCGCCCGCGGGTGCCCTGGGAATTTCCACGCGAAACGGCTGCATCTTGCAGCCGTTCGTCATTTGGACTACGCACGTCGGTCCCCCTAGCCGCACGGGTCAACCCGTGCACCCTGGAGAATGAACATGGCAAAGGCACCCCTCGCCCTCGTGAAGGAAAAGTTCGGCGACAAGGCGAAGCTCGTGGAGGCCGTGAAGGCTTTCGCGGCGGACGCGAACCTCTGGCTCGGTCACACGAACCACGAGACCCTCGACCACGTCTCGAACTCGAAGCTCCTCCGCCTCCACGCGACCTTCACGGCCGTGAAGAGCGAGTTCGGCTCGCGCGAGAAGCTCGTCGACGCGATCCTCGGCCTCGAGAACCGCGCGAAGGACGCCGGCTACAAGGCGCGCCTCCTGGGCTTCCCGGTTCCCCGCCTCTTCGACGCCTACAAGGCCACGAAGAAGCGCGCGGCGGCCGCCAAGAAGGCCTGAGTTTTTCGGCCCAAAACGAGACCCCGTGACGCGAGTCGCGGGGTTTCGTGCTTTCGTGGAGTCCCATGCGCATGCCCCCGCCTGAAGCCGACGATCGCCTCGAGCGCATCGTGGAGCGCGTCTACGCCGTACCGGGCGTGGTCGACGTGCGCGCGTGGCTCTGGGAGGAGAAGCTCATCGTCGCCGTGCGCGCTGCCCCGAACGCTTCACCCGAGGCCGTGCTCCGCCAGGTGCGCTCGCTCGCCGAGACGCTCGCCGAGCCCGGCGAAGGCGTCGAGGTCGGCTTCATCGCGAACGACTGATCGTTCATACGCGCCGCATCGCCGCGTTCCGTCGCGCTCCGTCTCCTTGAAAACTCGGCGCGACACGCCGAGTTTTCAAGGCATGCAAGATCACAGAAGCGGACGCACACGCGCGACCTCATGGATCGAAAGCGCGCGAATTCCCTCACCAAGCGCGTACGTCTCGGCTCCCGGATACACGACATCGAGGGAGGTGAGGCCAAGCGACTCCTGCGCGGTACGCATGGACGGCGTGACCCGCGGCGCGTCTGTGCGCTTCACCTCGAAGCCAAGACGCTTTTGCCCGTGGACGACGAGCAGATCGAGCTCGGCGCCGCCGTGCGTTGCCCAGAAGTAGCACTCGCGGCGGTCGACCCCGAGGCGCCGGATGACCGCGTCGATGGCGAAGCCCTCCCACGAAGCGCCGATCTTCGGGTGCCGCTCGAGCTCCGTGCGCGTGCGAATGCCGAGGAGCGTGTGCAGAAGCCCCGTATCGGAGACGTAGAGCTTCGGCGCCTTCACCTGCCGCTTCGAGATGTTCTCGTGCCACGGAAGGAGCTGCCGCACGAGGAAGGTGCCCGTCAGCGCGTCCAGGTAGCGGCGCACGGTGGTATCCGCCACGCCGAACGCGCGCCCGAGCTCCGAGGCGTTCCAGAGCTGCGCGTGGTGGTGCGCGAGCATGGCCCAGAAGCGCTGGAGCGTAGCCGGCGGCATGCCGAGACCGAGCTCACCAAGCTCACGCTCGAGGTAGGTGCGCACGAACTGCTCGCGCCACTCGTAGGAGGCGGCCTCGGACCGCGCCAAGAACGAGCGCGGAAAGCCGCCCCGGAGCCAGAGGCGATCGAGCGCGCCGTCGGGCACCTCGTCGTGCGCGAAGCCCGAGAGCTCGTGGAACGCGATGCGCCCCGCGAGGGTCTCGGAGCTCTGACGCAGGAGCGTGGGGGATGCGCTGCCGAGCAGCAGGAAGCGCGCGGGGGTCTTCGGCCGATCGGCGAGGACGCGCAGCGCGGGAAAGAGCTCGGGCCGGCGCTGCACCTCGTCGATGACCACGAGACCACGCAGGCGCTCGAGGGCGAGCATCGGATCACGAAGGCGATCCTCGTCGCGTGGCGACTCGAGATCGAACAGGTGCACCTCGCGCTTTCCCGCACCCACGACGCGCGCGAGCGTGGACTTTCCCACCTGGCGCGGGCCCAGGATGGCCACCACGGGAAACCGGGAAAGCAGGCTCTTCACGCGCCTTGCATGGTGCTCACGCTCGATCATGGTGCGAAAGCGTACCTTGAAAACTCGGCGAGCGCCGCCGAGCTTTCAAGGAGGGCAGGAGAACGCTTTACGGAGCTCTGCGACCGGTACGACACGCACGGAGAGCTCGCCGAAGGCGCGAACGGAGGCCCGCGTCGTGGCGCCGGTCACGAGGAAGTTCTCGCCGTGGGGGTAGAGCGTGCGGAAGTGCGCGAGGTGCTTCGACTCGAAGGCGTCGGCGCTCCACTTCACCTCGATCGCGTCGACGCGCTCACCGCGCGGGATCACGAAGTCGATTTCGCGGCCGCTCTTGTCGCGCCAGTAGTGAATGCGCGGCAGATCCGCGGTGGCCTGCATGGACTCGAGAACGAGGTGCTCGAGGAGATGACCGCGATCGTCCGCGCGAAGCTCCCGAACGCCGCGCGCGTGGCATACGAAGCCCGTATCAAAACCATACGCTTTCGGCGCTTGCACGAGCTCGCGATCGCTGCGCCCGCCGCTCCACGGGCGCACGAGGGTCACCGCGTGCGTGAGCTCGAGCGCGTTCAAGTACGTGAGCACCGTGGGGCGCGAGAGCCCCGACGCGCGCGCGAGGGAGGTGGCCTCCATGATGCCGCCGCTCTGCCGGAGGAGCGCCTCCACGAGGAGGAGGAAACCCGTGCGTTTTTCCACGCGAAAGAGCTCGCGGACGTCGCGCGCGAAGAACGAGTCGAGCCACTCGGCGTAAAAGCCGGCGTCGAGGTCCTCGGCGAGGAGTGCTTGCGGCAAGCCGCCGCGCAGGAGGCGATGGTCGAGGCTCGCCTTGCCGAAAGCTGCGAGCTCCTCGGGCAAGACGGGCACGAGGTGCACGGAGCGTTTGCGGCCCGTGAGCGTGTCGCGGAACTTCTCCGTCGCGCCGAGCGTGGACGACCCCGTGGCGAGGACGCGCAGGTGCGGAAACTCGTCCGCGGCGATCTTGAGGATGCGGCTCGGGTCCGCGAGCTGGTGCACTTCGTCGAAGACGACGACGCCTT
>CAIOHM010000459.1 GCA_903858055.1 uncultured delta proteobacterium | reverse complement strand
GCGCTCGGGTCCCGACCCGAGCGCTTTTTCATTGTTGGCGAGCGGAGGAGCCGGTGGCGTTGGGCCCATCGGCTTTTCGCATTTCGCGGTACGTCGCTGCGCTCGGGTCCCGGCGTGGTTTCGTTGGCGCTTGGGTCCCGACCCATGCGCGTCGTCGTTCGACCGGCGGCGTTTTGCGTGTCGCCCGGAACGCGAAGAAGCCGCGGACCCTTTTGGGAGCGCGGCCTCTCGGGGGGCGAGGGGAGTGCCTCAGCCGACGTGCTTCTCGACGAGCTTCGCGAGACGCGGGACCGCCTGCTCGACGTTCTTCTTCGCGCCGCTGCGGAGCTTCTCGTAGGTCGACTTCACGAGGTTGTTCTTCGAGCGCGCGGCCTTCTCGTCCGTGATGCTCAGGAGCGCGTCGGCCACGCGGGCCGCGTTCGCTTCGAGGTGGCTCGCGACGCCGCGGGTCGACTGACGCGCCTCTTGGTACACGGCCTCGAGCGCTGCCGCGAACTCGGGGAGGAGGTCCGTGACCACGCCCTTCACGAAGCCCGGCTTGATGCCCTTGATGGCGCCGTAGCCTGCCTTGAGCGCGAGGCCCGAAATGCCACCGCGCGAGGCGACCTCTTCGTCGATCAACGTGCAGCAGTCCTCCACCACGGCGGCTTTCTTCGCGTCGTCTCCGGTGAAGGCATCGCTCAAGGTCGGCATCGCAGTCTCCTTCGTCACAAGGTGTCCGCGAGGGCCGGTACCACAGACTGCGCGGCGGCGGCGCGAAACGGTTGACACGGCGCGTTAGGGAGGCAAGAACGGAGTGAATGACGGTTCAGTGCGCCTCCACACCGTGAGGCGTGCCCCCTTTCCCGACGAGGTTCCCCTTGGCCACGAAGAAGAAGCAGCCCGCGCCCCGCACGAAGTCCACGCCCGCGGAGGCGGCGGAGACCGAGTCCCCCGCTTCGGTGAGCGACGTCGCCGAGGCGGCGGAGGCACCCGTTTCGGCCCGTGTGATCGAAGGCGCTCCCGCCGTGGGGCGCGCAAAGGAAGAGCGCATCGCCATCGTAGCCGGCCTCCGAACGCCCTTCGCGAAGCAGGCCTCGCACTACATGAGCCTCTCGGCGCTCGACCTCGCGCGCATCGTGGTCTCGGAGCTCGTGCAGAAGAGCGACCTCGACCCGAAGCTCGTCGAGCTCGTCGTCTACGGCCAGGTGCTCCCGAGCATCCACGCTCCGAACATCGCCCGCGAGATCGTGCTCGGCACGGGCATCACGCGTGAGGCTCAGGCGTTCAGCGTGAGCCGCGCCTGTGCCACGGGCTACCAATCCCTCACGAGCGCCGCGGAGGCCATGCTCGCCGGCCAGGCTTCGGTCGCGATCACCGGCGGCGCCGACAGCTCGTCCGACGTCCCGATCACCGTGAGCCGCAAGCTCGCGAACGTGCTCGTCGAGGCGCAGAAGGCCCGTACGCTCGGCGACAAGCTCAAGCTCTTCTCGAAGCTTTCGCCGAAGGACCTCGTCCCGGTGCCGCCTGCGATCAAAGAGCCGAGCACCGGCCTCACGATGGGCGAGTCCGCGGAGAAGATGGCGCGCGAGGCTGGCATCACGCGTGAAGCCCAGGATGCGTTCGCGCACCGCAGCCACTCGCGCGCCGCGAAGGCGTGGGCCGATGGCATCTTCGAGCACGAGGTCATGCGCGTGCTCGTGCCGCCGAAGTACGACGCGCCCGTCGTCGAAGACAACCTCGTCCGCAAGGACTCGAGCGTCGAGGGCTACGGGAAGCTGAAGCCCGCCTTCGACCGCGCCAACGGCACCATCACGGCTGGCAACGCCTCGCCGCTCACGGACGGCGCGAGCGCGCTCCTCGTCATGACCGAGAGCCGCGCGAAGGCCCTCGGCTACACGCCGCTCGGCTACCTGAAGAGCTGGGCCTACGCTGCGCTCGATCCCAACGGCTGGATGCTCATGGGTCCGACGCACGCGACCCCGATCGCCCTCGACCGCGCGGGTCTCACGCTCAAGGACATGAGCGTCGTCGACGTGCACGAGGCCTTCGCGGCGCAGGTTCTTTGCAACCTGCAAGCATGGAACTCGAAGAAGTACTTCGCGGAGAAGCTCGGTCGCTCGGACGTGCTCGGTGAAGTCGACGACGACAAGCTCAACGTCCACGGCGGCTCCATCGCCCTCGGCCACCCGTTCGCAGCGACCGGCGCGCGCCAGATCACGACGGTGCTTCACGAGCTCAAGCGTCGCGGTGGCGGCTACGGTCTCGCGACGGCGTGCGCAGCCGGTGGCCTCGGCGCGACGGTCATCGTGGAGGTCGAGTGATGGTGACGGAAGTCGACCTGGGGGTCATGCGCCTCGAAGCGCCGATCGACGGCGTTGCGACGCTCGTCCTCGACGACCCGGAGAGCTCCGTCAACACGATCACGCAGGCCTTCGGTGAGCAGCTCGCCACGATGCTCGATCGCATCGAGTCGAACGACCAAATCCAAGCGGTCGTCGTCACGAGCGCGAAGCCCGAGAGCTTCATCGTGGGCGCGAACATCCAAATGATCGCGGCCATCAAGTTCGCGGCCGACGCCGAGCGCGCGGCTTCGGATCTCGCCACGCTCTTCGGGCGCATCAAGGCGAGCAAGAAGCCGTTCGTGGCTGCGATCGACGGCCCCGCGCTCGGTGGCGGCTTCGAGTTCGCGCTCGCGTGCCGCGCCATCGTCCTGAGCGACTCGAAGAAGACGGTGGTCGCGCTCCCCGAGGTCCAGCTCGGGCTCCTGCCCGGCGCGAACGGCCTCTTGCGCCTCGCCGAGCGCGCCGACGTGCGTGTCGCCCTCGACCTCGGCCTCACGGGAAAGAACGTGCGCCCGAAGAAGGCGAAGACCCTCGGCCTCGTGGAAGAGGTCGTGCCTGCACCGCACCTCGCGAAGGTCTCGAAGGCGCTCGCGCACACGCTCGTCGACGGCAAGGCGCCGAAGGCGAAGAAGAAGGCGGGCTTCGACGTGGGGCAGCTCCAAGCGGGCGTCACCAAGACGGCGCTCGAGGGCAACCCCATCGGTCGCCGCGTGCTCTTCACGAAGGCGCGCGAAGAGCTGCGCAAGAAGACGCGTGGCCACTACCCGGCCCCCGAGCGCATCGTCGACGTGCTGGAAAAGTTCGCGTCGAAGGGCTTTGGGCCCGCCGCCGAGCTCGAGGCGAAGCTCTTCGGTGAGCTCGTCGTGAGCGAGGTCTCGGCGCGCCTCGTGGAGCTCTTCGAGGCGACCACGGCGCTCAAGAAGGACACGGGTACGGACGGCTTCGTGGGCAAGCTCCCGAAGACCGAGGGCATCGGCGTGCTCGGTGGCGGCCTCATGGGCGGCGGCATCGCGTTCGTCACCGCGCGGGCCGGCGTCCCCGTGCGCATCCGTGAGCGCGACGATGCCGGTTGCGGGCGCGCGCTGCGCTACGTGAACGAGCTCGTCTCCGAGCGCGTGAAGAAGAAGCAGTCGACGGCGATCGAGGCGCAGGCGGATCTCGCGCTCGTCACCGCGACCACCGACTGGAGCGGCATGAAGCGCGCGGACATCGTCGTCGAGGCGGTGTTCGAGGACCTCGAGCTCAAGCAAGAGATGCTTCGCCACGTCGAGGCGAACGCTCCCGAGCATGCGCTCTTCGCGTCGAACACGAGCTCGATCCCCATTGGGCAGATCGCCGCGAACGCGAAGCGCCCCGAGAACGTGCTCGGTATGCACTACTTCTCGCCGGTCCATAAAATGCCCCTGCTCGAGATCATCCGCACGGAGAAGACGAGCGACGAGGCCGTGGCGCGCGCGGTGGCGCTCGGTAAAAAGCAGGGCAAGACGGTCATCGTCGTCCGCGACGGCGTGGGCTTCTACACGAGCCGCATCCTCGCCCCGTACCTCAACGAGGCAGCGTATCTCCTCGCGGAAGGCGTCGCCATCGACGTCATCGACGAGGCGATGGTCGCCTGGGGCTTCCCGGTCGGACCGCTCCAGCTCCTCGACGAGGTCGGCATCGACGTGGGCTCGCACGTGGGTGTCGTCATGCGCCAAGCCTTCGGCGATCGCATGGTCGCTCCGGCCGCCACGAGCAAGCTCCTCGCGGACGGGCGCAAAGGCCGCAAGAACGGTCGCGGCTTCTACGTGTACGGCGAAGGCGCGAAGAAGAAGGGTGGCAAGAAGCCCGTCGATACGAGCGTGTACGCGCTCGTGGGCGTGGAGCCGAAGGCCCAGCTCGCCGCGGAAGACATCCAAATGCGCTGCGCGCTGCAGATGGTCAACGAGGCCTTCCACTGCCTCGGCGAGGGCATCCTGCGAAGCCCGCGCGACGGCGACATCGGCGCCATCTTCGGCCTCGGGTTCCCGCCCTTCCGCGGCGGCCCCTTCCGCTACGTCGACACGATCGGCGCGGCCGAGGCCTACCGCCGCATTCAGGGCTTCCATGATCGCTTCGGCTCGCGCTGGGAGCCGGCTCCGCTCCTGCGTGAGCTCGCGCGCGACGGCAAGCGCGCCTACGGCTGAAGGGCCGCATTGCACCGCCAAGAGGCACCTCGGGAGACCGGGGTGCCTCGTTTGTTTTGCGAGGAAAAACGCTGCCCGTTTCGTTCGTGTGCACACGTGCACATGGGGGGTTCGCCGAGGCCGAGCTGCGTGCTACCGCGCGCACCATGATCCCCCGCTACACCCCCGCCGACTTCGCCGACCTCTGGACGTCCGACAAGCGCTTCAAGGTGTGGCTCGACGTGGAGCTCGCGGCCTGCGAGGCGATGGAGCGCGCGGGGCTCGTCCCCGAGGGCGTGGCGGCGCGCATCCGTGCGAAGGATCTCAAACTCGACGCGGATCGCATCGACACGATTGAGCGAACCGTGAAGCACGACGTGATCGCCTTCCTCACGCACGTCGAAGAGCTCGCGGGCGAGGATGCACGCTGGCTCCACCGTGGCATGACCTCGAGCGACGTGCTCGACAGCTCGCTCGCCATCCTCATGGCCGAGGCCGTCGACAAGCTCCTGCTCCGCACGGACGCGCTCCTCGCAGCCCTTGGAAAGCGCGCGCGCGAGCATGCCGAGACCCCGATGATCGGCCGCAGCCACGGTATGTTCGCGGAGCCTGTGACGATGGGGATCGTCCTTGCGGGTCACTACGCCGAGATGAAGCGCGGCCGCGAGCGCCTGGCCCTCGCCCGCAAAGCGATTGCCTACGGAAAGATCGCGGGCGCTGTGGGCACCTACGCGCACCTCTCCCCCGAGATCGAGCGTGAGGCCCTCGCGAAGCTCGGCCTCGAGCCCGAGCCCCTCGCCACGCAGGTCGTCCCGCGCGATCGCCACGCCGAGGTGTTCACCGCGTGTGGCCTCCTCGCGGCGGCGATCGAGCGCTTCGCGACCAACGTGCGCCACTGGCAGCGCAGCGACGTGGGCGAGGCCGAAGAGGCCTTCACGGCCGGCCAGAAGGGCTCGAGCGCGATGCCCCACAAGCGCAACCCGATCCTCAGCGAGAACCTCTGCGGTCTGGCGCGCGTCGTGCGTGCGGCGGTCACGCCAGCGCTCGAGAACATCGTGCTGTGGCACGAGCGCGACATCAGCCACTCCTCCATGGAGCGCATGATGGTCCCCGACGTCACGACGACCATGGCCTTCATGCTGGACCGCACGAAGAGCCTCGTGGAGGGCCTCGTCGTCTACCCGCAGAACCTCCAGCGCTCGCTCGACCGCGCAGGAGACCTCTTCTTCTCGGAGGGGCTCCTCCTCGCGCTCGTCGAGGCGGGCATGGCGCGCCAAGAGGCCTACGTGTGGGTCCAGCGCAACGCGATGAAGGCTTGGCGCGGCGAGGGCACGCTCCAGTCGAACGTCCTCGCGGACTCCGACATCACGGCGAAGCTCTCGAAGGAGCGCATCGACACGTGCTTCGACCTTCACCACGTGCTTCGCTTCGCGAGCGTGATGGTCGAGCGCGCGCTCGCGAGCTGAGCGGTTTCGCTTATTCGGCCGCGCTGCGTCCCGCGGGCAAGCTCTTCGCGGCGAGGCGCGGGGCGTGGGTCTTCCACGCTTCGCGCACCACGAGACCGCCGATGGTCACCACGTGCCGGAGGCGCAGGCGGCTCACCTCGTCGGCGTAGACCGCGCGCACGGGCACTTCGCGGATCGCCTCTCCGCCGCGCGCGAGCTCGGCGAGGAGCACGTTCGGGTAGCCGTAGCTCGGCCAGAAGCTCGCGAGGTCGAGGTTCCCGAGCGCGGCGCGTGCGATCGCCGTAAAGCCGCACTGCGAGTCGTGGATCCGCTGGCCGCAGGCGAGGCTCGTGCCCGCGGCGAAGAGCATGCCGCCGAGCTTCCGGCCGAGGGGCATGGGGCGTGCGCCGTCGGGCCATGCGAAGCGGTTTCCCTTCACGTAGCCAGCCTCCCCGCGCACCACGGGCGCGACGACGGCCTCGAGGTCGTCCGGGTGCATCTGGTCGTCGCCTGCCATGACCGCGATCGCCGCATGGGCGTGATCGGTGTAGGTTGCACAGAGGCCGTAGCCGTGCGCGATGGCTGCCCCGACGCCCCGCGCGCGCTCGTGTCGCACGACTGTTCCGCGATCGCCGAGCTCCGCACGCGCCACCGCCTCGGTGCCATCGACGCTCCCGTCGTCCACGACGACCACGTGGTCGACGAAGGCGGGCATGCGACGCAAGACCCGAGCGATGCGCGGGGCTTCGTCGCGCGCGGGCACGACGACGTAGACAGGGTTCTGGTGGAGCATGCGGGTGTGGCTTGAGGGTGGTCTCGAGCTCGAGGTTCCGCTACCCCTGTCGCACCGCGATGACGACTCGAATCGCTCGAATCTTGCTTCCCTTGCTGGCGATTGGCGCGCTCTTCGCCGCGGTCTACGTGCGTCGTTACCCGGCCGAGACCACCGCCGAGGGCGCCTACCTCCGCCTCGCGAAGCACCTCGAGCTCGGACAGCCCGAGCTCGCGTTCTCGTACCTCGAGGTCGACGCCCGCGACGCCTCGTACGTGATGGCGCGCGCGCGCACAGACGCCCTCGCGCGCGTGCGAGCTTCGTTCCCTGCCGACGAAGCGCGCACGTTTGCGGAGAGCTACGGCGCCCTCGCGACCGGCGACGAAGGCCCGCGCGCGTTCGCCCGCTACGCCGAGCCGCGCGGTTGGCTGCGCCGCCTCGCGAAAGACGTCTCGCCGATCGATCACATCGAGGCCGAAGGCGATCGCGCGACCGTCGTCACGCGCAAGGGCACGCGCTACCCGTTTCACCGCGACCGCGACGGTCGCTATGGGCTCACGTCCTTCACCGCCGAGCTCGTCGCGCAGGCCAAGCAGGCGGTGCGCGATCTCGAGGTCATCGAGCGGAGCGCCGCGGATTACGAGCGAAGGCGCGCGGGCGAGCCCGCGAAGTAGGGCGCTCGGTCACGGCAGCGCGAGCCTTCGCCAGCCGGGCTCGAGCACTTCGCCGAAGGGGCCGCGCGTGCCCTCGTATCCGCCGCGGACGACGCGCACGTCACGCGGGGAGCGGGCGAGGATCTGCGCCGCGGCACGCTCGGCGCGCACGCCCGAACGGCACAAGAGCAGGAGGGGCACGCCTGCGGCACACGCCTCGTGCACGCGATCCACGAAGTCTTCGCGATCGACGAGTCGCCCCTCCACGAATCCCGCGAGGGGTACGTTGACCGCTGCGAGCGGGTGCCCGTCTTCGAACTCTTCACGCGCGCGTACATCGACGAGCACCGCACCCTGCGCGAGCAGCGCGAAGGCCTCACGCGGGTCGATCATGGGGGCCGTCATGGCGCGCGCACCTCGCCGAGCGCAGCCTTCGCGGCGTGCCGCAGTCCGGGGTCTTTCGACTCGAGCAGCGGGCGGAGCCGGTCGCGATCGCCCTCTTCCGCCAGCTCGCGGAGCGCCTCGAGGCACGCGTAAGCGAGCGGGAGATCGTCCTCGGTGAGCGGCTCGAGCGAGCGACGTGCGAGGCGTACGAGGTCGGCGTTGAGGCTGCGCTCTCCCAGCGTTTGGAAGGCGCGCACGCCGGCGATGCGCAGGTCGACGAGCGCGCGATCGTCGCGCACGAGCTTACGGGCGGG
>CAIOHM010000458.1 GCA_903858055.1 uncultured delta proteobacterium | reverse complement strand
GCCACGGAGCGGCAGCGCGAGCGATGCGAACGCCTTCCCCGGGGAGCTCGACATCGCCGCGGCTCTCGCCCTCGCCACGCAGGGCTCTTCGACGTGCACGCCGATCGCCGAACGATCGTGGCTCGCTCCGTCGCAGCCCTACGTGGCCGCGACAGGCACCGAAGGCGCGCGCGTGCGGGTGCAGGCGCGCTGCGACGACGGCTCCCCCGCGAACGTCACGCGCGATCGCGTGGTGCTCTACGGCGTGCTCGAGGGCGGCACGCGCGTCGACGCGGAGCCCGTGGAGGACGGGCTCTACCGACTGCCGCCGATCGCCGGACGCGCAGGGGAAACGCTGGTCGTGCGTGCGGAGCAAGCGGGGGTCCTCGTCGCTCCACCGCTCGCGCTCCCGGTGGGCGCGGGGCCTTGGGACGCGCGTTACGGGCTCTCGCTCGCACCTTCATGCGCCGCGTCCCCGCCGCTCGCCGAGAAGTGTGCGACGCGCTCCGCCTGGCTCTGCGTGGGCGCCGTCGCCGTGGTGATCACGCGTCGTCGCTGCTCCCGGTCGGCGAAGGGCGCGTCCCGGCGATGAGCCTCTGCTCGAGGCGTGGCTAGTCGAGCTGGAGCGGTACGCACAGGCGATAGCCCGACCCGCGCACCGCCCGCAGCCCCTCGCCAGGACAGCCCACCGCCGCGAGCTTGCCGCGCAGCCGCGTGATCCTCACGGAGAGGTTCGCGCGGCCGCTCTCGGCGTCGAGCTCCAGCCCGAGGATCTCCATCAGCTGCCAGTGTTCGAGCCGCTGAGCTGGAGCCCGTGCGAGCGCGGCGAGGAGCGAGGCCTCGGTGGCCGAGACCTCCGTGACCCCGAGCGCTCCGCGCACCTGAAGGACGCGCATGTCGAGGTGCAGCGCGTCCGGGTTCGCGCCGACGGATCCCTGCGCTTCTGCGCGGAGGCGACGCGTCATCGCCCGCACGGCCGCGAGCAGCTCCGACGCGTCGACGGGCTTCGGCAGGTAGAGGTCAGCCCCCGCGTCGTAGCCGCGCACCCGGTCGCGGAGCGCGGTTCGGCTCGTCATCATGATCACCCGCAGGTTCGGCCGCGCGCGCTTCAAGCGCGAGACGAGCGAGAGGCCGTCCTCGCCGGGCAGGTTGAGATCGACGATCATCAGATCGGCGCTGTCGGTCTCCGGGGACTCGTCGACGTCCTCGGCGCAGGCGTACCCGAAGACGACGTCACCGGTCTCCGCCAAGAGCTCGACGAGCGACATGCGCAGATCGTCGTTGTCCTCGACGACGGCGATCCTCGCCAGAGCATTCACGCGGCAGACCTCGACTCCGCGCACGCGCGACGCCCCTCACGAACGCACCTCGAGCGGGGCGCATCCGCGCGAGGGACGACCGGTCCGCGAGTGCCCATGCACCATCACGATCGCGGACGACTCGGTTTCGATCAATCCAAATCCGTGCGGCGCCGCGCTGCTCGCTCCGTGGGGAGCCACAGCTCGAAGACCACGTCGTCGTCGTCGCCTTTTGCGACGCGATGCTCGAGGACGCCGCTGAGCCGGTAGGCCAAGCGGTGGGACAAGTAGAGCCCGAGGCCGGAGCCGGACCCATGACGTGCACCACGGCCTCGATGGTACTTCTCGAAGACGTGCGCCGCGTCCGGCCTACCGGCCGCTCCGACCGGGTTCGCGACGCGCAGCATGACGCCGGCGCGTCCTTCGCGCGAAGCCCGCTCCACGGACGTCGTGACGCGCGCGTTCGGCGGGCCGTACTTCAGCGCGTTCTCGAGGAGATTGCCGACGATCACGCGCAGCATCTTTGGGTCCGCGAGGCACCCGGGGAGATCGGGCTCGGCTCGGCTGTCGATCCGCGCGTGCTCCTCGAGAGCCGCGACGGCGGTCGCGACGCTCTCGTCGAGGGCGACCGGCTCGAGGCGCGGCGACGCGTCGTGGCGGCTCAGCTCGTCGTCGAAGAGCGCGGTCTGCGAACAGCGCTCGATCACGTCGTTCATGTTGCGGACGGCCCGCTGCGCCCGGTCGCGCATCGCGAGGCTCCGCCCGGAGTCGCCGAGCGCGAGGCTCACGACCGACAGCGGCGTACGGAGTTCGTGGGTCAGCATCGTGAGGAGTTCGGACTGCTCTTCGATGCGCCCGCGCTGGGCTTCGGCCTCGCGCTGGGCCTGCTCGGCGAGGACCTGCGCATGTCGGTGCCGCGCGCGCGCCTGTCGAGCCCGGAACGCGAGGAGCGCGCCGAGCAAGACGGTGTTGGTCACGCCGTGGATGCAATACGCACCGTAGGTCCATCGACCTCCGCCGGTGAGTCCGAGCACCCGCAGAGACTGCGGCAGCATGATCGCGATCGCCGCGACGTAGCTCGCAACGAGGATGGCCTTCTGCGCGAGCGGCGAACCTCCGCCGTCGGGGTCGGGTCTCGGGCTCACCGTGCACGCGTTGCCGAGCATGAGCGTCATGATGAACGGAAGCGACGCGTGGGTGAGAAAGAGACCGGCGCGCACCTGACCGACGACGACGAGCAGCAAGCCAAGGCTCGGCAACGTGAGCGTCGCCCGAAGCAGTCGAAGGGGCCGGGTCGGCACGCCGAGATCCGCGAGGAGGTGGACATGGAAGTGGACGGACACGAGCGCGCTCAAGGGGATCGCCATCGACGTGAGGCGATCGAGGGCGGGCGCGATCCAGCCCGGGCCGTAGAGGCGCAGCGCGCCGAGCAGGGTGAGCGCGACCAGGAGCAGCGTCGCTTGCTGGGCGAAGAAGAGACCGAGCACGCGGTCGCGGCGCGCGAGCCAGGCTCCTGCGGCCCATCCCATGACCATGAGCGTGAACACGACGTAGGCGATCACGAGCCCGTGCTGCGCGATGCTCGCCTCGCGCGAGTCTTCCCACCGCAAGACCTCCACGTCGATGCTGTGGTTGCTCTGCGTTCTCACCCGCAGCAGGAGTTCGAACGGCGCCGAGGCCGCTTCGAGGACGACCGCGTGCACGAGGAGCCCGTGCCGCGGACCGACCGCCGGCTGCGTATCGCCGACGCGAATCGGTGGCTCGGTGAGCCGATCCGCGCGAAACACGGCGACCTCGTCGAGATGCCCCGGGAGGACGCGCAGCACGAGCCTTCGATCCACGCCTTCTTCGACTGACGTCGCCGCAGCGGGATCGATCGTGATCCGCACCCAGGTGGTCGATGCGGTGTAGCCGCGGGCGAGCGAACCGTGGAACGGCGTCCAAGGCAACGCGAGCGCCGCTTCCGGCGAGAGCTCGCTCGCGTGGTCGTCGAGCCACGCGCGATGGATGACCGCATCGCGCCGCGCGGCGGGCGAGCACGCGCCGAGCAGCAGCGCGACGAGGAGCCAGAGGCAGCGGAGGACGGCGCGGCGTGGGGTCACGTCGAGCGTGTCTCTCGAGGGTGTTGCTGCCGCGACACGTCGTCCCCGCATGTCCCTCTCCCGCCGAACGGACTGCTCCCGTATGCCGAAATCGCGGCAAGCGGGAGCCTTCATTCGAACGAAGTGGCGATCGTGTCGTCGACCGACGGCAGGCGCGCCGTGCTCTCGCGACCCGGCCCATGCCGGGACCAGGCTGCCCTCAAGGCGTGATCACCTTGAGGTTGAGGTAGGTCTGGTACGGGGCGATCGATGCGCCGGTCCCCGTCAGCTTCAGATCGTACTGCGTTCCGTCCTTGAGGACGCAACGGAGCTCACCGTGGTGGCCGGTGCCGCCGCTGTAGTTCGACGCCATCGCTTTGCACTGGTAGCCGTCGCGCTCGAGCGTTCCCTTGTGCGGGATGACCAAGACGCCCTGCGGCGCACAGCTGCCCGTCCCGACTTCCGTCGTCATCCGCAGGTCCAACGGGAGGACGAACCCGCTGTACGCGCCCACGCCGCCCACGTTGGTGTGGTTGGGAAGGCGGATGCCGATGCGCGCTCGGGCGTTGGCGTAATACAGGCTGATCCCGGACCACGGGGTCAGGGGATCGAGGCTCCCGATCCAACCGAGCTGACATCCCAGGTCGGGATTCGCCTCGGTGCGGCCATCGGAGAAAACCGGGGATTGCGGCGAGGTCGACGAGACGATCGCCGCACACGACCGCATGTCGAGAGGCCAGTTGCCGAAGAGCCCCGTCCAGTTGACGTACTTGTTGCCATTCAGAGTCGTCGTGGCGGTGCATTGGCCGACCGGACCGGCAGGCGCCGAGGTCCAAAGCTCGTCACTCCCGGGCCAGCCATACTGGTACAGGTCTGGGGCTCCGGCCTCGTTGCTCGCGGGGCAATGGCCGCGCGGCATGCCCGCGCACTTGATCGCGCCGTCGTTCTTCTTCGGCGCGTACCAGCGGCCGCACGAGAGGTAGGTCTTGCCGGCTTCGAGGGCGGCCTCGTTGCCGACGAACGAACCGGTCGGCGCGAGCCAACCCAGCGCCGGGGCGGTCTCGTCGCAGAACTTGAGGTTGTCCTTGATCGCGCCCGAGAGCTCCATCTTGCCGCCGATCTCGACGTAGGGACGGAGCGTGTCGCCGTCGTAGGAGCCCTGGTTGAGGCCCTTGCCGTCCGCCGCCGCGAAGATCGCCGGGCATGCATCCGGCTGGGCGAGCGCGTCGGCGAGGGTGCTGACCTGGTTGACGCTCTGGTTGTACGCCTGGACCGCGTTGATGCACTTCGCGACGTCGCGCAGCCCGGGGTACTGGTAGAGCACGCCCCGCGCTTGCCACGAGCCATCGGTCGCCTTCGGAAGGAACGACATCGGGGTGGGCCCTTGGTCGGTGGAGGTGCTCCGGTCGTACGTTGCCTTGAGCGCCTTGCCGACCTCGCTCGCGTACGCCGGGGCCGCGTGCCGATACGTCTCCCCGTTGAAGATCCAGGTGATGTCCCCGATCGGGTATTGCTGCGGCCCGGCCGGGACGTCGCTCACGATGTAGTTGAGCGTGTTGAGGTAGAGTTGGTTGAAGCGCGCGGCGTAGAAGTACGCGAGCTTCTTCTGCGCCTGGTTGAACGCCTTGGCCTGCGTGTCCTCGGAGGGCGCCACGCCGTTCACGACCTGCCGGTTGTAGTCGTAGTGGGTCTCGCCGATGGCGTTCAGCGCGTTGATCTGCGCGACGCCGCTGGGCGACGAGGCCGCGGCTCCCCGATTGTAGTTGAGCTGGTTGACGAGCGACTCGAGGGTGTACGCCTGCTGGAGGCCGACCATCGCGCGCTGGAAGAACGAGGTGAGCGTGTCGTTGTACGAGTCGTAGGCGGGGACGACGTTCGCCGCCGTGAACGTGTTGTTCGGGTGGCTGTACGGCAAGAGGACGTTCATCCGCGCCTTGAGGACTTCGAACGTCTGGCCGTACATGCCGATGAGCGCCGAGTTGCTCTTCGCGGCGACGTTCTTGTAGCAGTCGATCACGCACGGGCCCTGGACCTGCGTCCCCGTGAGGTCGGAGACCGCCGCCTGGAACGGCTGCGTTTGCGACTGGACGTAGCTCCGGAGGTCTTCGAAGAGGACCGTGTTGACGGCGATTTGCTTCACGTCGACGCCGGCCACCGAAGGTCCCTGCAGGTCGCTCCACAGCCCGGCGAGCACCATGAAGTTTCCGAAGATGCCGCCCTGGTCCGCGGAGGTCGGAGAGAGCACGTCGAGGCCGTTGTGCTTCCACAGGTAGGCCCACTGCTGCGCGTCGGTCAGACGGTTCGTGTAAGCCTCGGCGTAGAAAGCGTCCTGGGCGAGGCCCATGCCCTCGATGATGCCGTCGATCTGCGAGGCCTGGGTCGCGAGCGCCTGGTTGATGGTGTCGAACGTCGCCTTCATGCAGGCTTCGCTCTTCTTCCCGCCGATGAACTCGGCTGCGACGGCACCGCCGTGGGTTGCGAGGCCGAGGGCCGGCCCGACGCCAGGGACGAAGTCGAGCGCGAACGTGGCGACTTTGAGCCCCGTCGCGGTCTTGGCGAGCTCGCCACCGCACCCCGACTCGAGCGCCTGGCTCACGGTGCCCATCGACGAGCGGGTTCGCAGCGACGATGTCGTCGTGTCGTTCGGGAAGTAAGACCCCAGCGCTTCGTAGCCGAGGGGGCCCCGCGGGCCCGTGGCGGGGATGAGGTCCCAGCGGCAGGAGGCCGTCCAGCCTTCCTTGCTCTTCGGGTCCTTCGCGACGAGACGAGCTTCGGAGTCGCCGTGCAGCGTGGGGTGGCCGTCGGCGTCGGTCGCGATCACCCATCGACCACGCTCGCCATACGAGGCCTTCGCGTTGTTCGCGGTGGTCTCGAACTCGATCGCGCGTCCGAGGGCGCCTTCCGGCACGGTGAGGTCGACGTCGATCTCGAGGTCCGTGCCGAGCGCCTCGCCCACGAGGCCCGCCGTGAGGCTGGCGTTCTTCAGGAGGTCGGGGTCGGTCACCTGCGAGGCGATGGGACGGTTCAGGACCACGCGCACCTTCCGGGCCGTGAGGGCAGCCTCGGTGACTCCTTCGCGCGCGATCTCGCAGGTTTGCGCGCCGTCGAAGGTCTGCGTGACGAGCGGCTCGTTCGTCCACGCTTCCGATGCGGGCGCTTGGTCGCGGCACGAGGCGAGCGCAAGGACCGGCGCGAGCGCCCCGAGTGCTCGGAGGGTGCGCAGGCGCAAGGTTCGCGGTGGCGTGGTGGATCGAGGCGAGCTGTGGGCCATGCGCGTCAGTTTGCGGCGGCCTCGGCCACGAACCTTGCGAAACCTTTCATCCGGAAGACGAAGCAGCGGTTCGTCGCGCGAACGCCGAGGGAGATCATTTCCTCCCGACGAGGGCGATGCTTTCACGGTAGCGGCGGGCCGTTCGATTCGCCTCGTGAATGAGCTCGACGAGCGTGGTCGCGTACATTTGCTCCTTCCAGGGGGCCAGCTCGAGGAGCTTCACGACCTGAATCCCGAGCGCATCGACGCCCTGGCGCCGGTCGCTCTGCGGCTTCTTCTCGCGATGATCCGTGACGAACACGAGGATCGTCCGGAGGCAGAAGAGCTTCTCTTCGAAGTTCTCCTCCGTGAAGCGCCGACCCGAACGGTGGAACCGGTCGAGGACGCGGTCAAGGATGCCCACCTGTTCGCGCCGGAGCGACAAGAAGTTGGGCGACTTGCTCTGCCTCTCGAACTCGGCCCTGGACCACAGGGTGCCCCCGTCGAGCCGCGTTTTCCCGTACGCGCCCGACTCGAGCATGCTGTCGCGGAACTTGCGGGCGATGGCGTTCATTCGATCGAGCTCGTCACGCAAGTGGGTCACCACGTCGCGGACCTCGGCGGGCTTCACGTACACGACGCTGTCTCCGAGCTGGAGGAGCCCGGTGGCGGTCGAGGAGAACACGCCCGCACCGGCCGCCTTGAGGCAGCCAAGCACGACTCCGGAGCAATTCTGGTCGGTGCTCGCGTACTGGTAGCCGCGGCGCCCGGCCCGGGCCTTTTGGAGGAAGTCGATCCAATGCATGAGCAGCGCGTGGAGGTTCAGTCCAAACAGCACGGGCTCGTGCATGGGGTACCGCGCGTAGAACGCGCTCGCTTTATGGTCCGCGATTTCCTTGCTGAAGTCCGGCACGCCGCGGTGCAGGTGCATGAGGTTCGGCTTTGTTTCGAGCCCCGGAACGCAAATCTCATGGGCGGCGTGCGTGAACAAGGCGGAGCCCTGGCCCCACTCCTCCGCATCTTTCTCGATCTGGCCTCCGCGAACTTCCCTGAACCTGTTGTCCTCTGCCAGAGGCCCGTAGTTCGGCTGGTCGCCCGTCGCGACGGCCTGCAATTGAACGCGGAGCAAGCATGCGAGGAAGAAGCTAACGGCCCGCTGGTGTGCGGTCTGGTCCTCTTGGTCCTCCGCGGCCGCCGCGACCTTCGTGATTTCTTCGTTGAGCTCCGTGGTCTTGCTTTCGACGGTCGGCAGGTAGGTGAGCGATTCCCAAAAGTCACAAGCTCTGCGAATGGCTTCGTCGTACGCCTGCTGACTGGCGAAGCGGTGCCGCGCTCTTACGCCGGTCTCCGCCTTCATGTCGGCTCGGTAGCTCTCCATCGGGCGGCCCGTCCTGACTTGTCGACTGCCGATGGTTAGTTGGCCCTTCAAGGTGTTCTCGTCGGCGGGAAACCAGCTGATGTGCGCCTGGTGCACGTCGGGTGCGTCGTAGGTCCGCACGGTGCACGCGGCGTGGGTTTCCCCGTGGAACCAGAAGCGCGCGATGACCTCGTCCTCGAAATTCAGCATCGTCCCTCCGTGCTCGAACGGCGCTGCGGAGCGTGGCCCGCGG
The DNA here is from genome assembly GCA_903858055.1 of uncultured delta proteobacterium. Lineage (GTDB taxonomy): Bacteria > Myxococcota_A > Polyangia > Polyangiales > Polyangiaceae > CAIQDA01. Next base: position 6,896 of record CAIOHM010000458.1, on the reverse strand, counting down.
CGACCGTGTGGCGGCGGGACGAAAGGTCGAGGGACCCTTGACGCATGGGTGTGGTTCGCGACCGAGCGAGCAAGCCCGCGAGTGAAGCAGCGCGGCCCGCACCGACCCTTTCAAAACATTTCGTCGCGCTCACCCGTCTTCGTCGCGCGGGCGCGCGTGCCCGCGCTCAGTGACCTTCGGGCGGGAGCGCGCCGGGAGGCAGCGGCTCGCGCTTCATGCGGTAGGTGAGGAGCGCGTCGACGAGGAAATCGTAGAGGATGACGAGCGTGACGACGCTCAAGAGCGCGCAGGCGCCGAAGATGACCCGCTCGAAGCCGTGCGTGTCGACGACGCGCTTCGGGAGACCGATGAGCAGCGTGCCGACCTCCATGAGCAGGCCCACCATGAGGATGCCCATGCCGTTTTGAGCTGCGATTTCGCTGATGCGCGCCTCGACCGTATCCATCGGCGGCGGCGCCGGGTAGGCGATGCGCCGCAGCGTGTCTCGGCTCTCGAGGAAGACGCCCGCCGCGACCAGCACGCCCGCGAGCCCGTCGACGATGCCTTCCGCCTCGTGGAGCATCGCGCCGTCGTTCGTGAAGTCGCGGACGAAGCGGAGCTGTTCGACGAGCATGGCGCCGGTGAGCAGCGCGAGACCGACGCCGACGAGCACGAAGAGCTCGCGGGTCGTGGAGAGGCGGAAGAGGGCGTGGAGGGCGCGCGCGAACATCGTCGACTCGGTGCGTGTAGATTACAGAAAGCCGCCGTCGCCGTCCATCGGAGCGATCGTCAGCAAGAAAGCGTGAGGCTCCCACGGACCCTCGCGCGGGTCGAAGGGAGCGGCCGGATCGCCTAGCGAGAGCGCCCCGAAGACGATCGACGCAACGTCGTCGAGCGCCTCGAGCGTGGTCTCGACGTGGGGCGTGCGTGGCGGCACCGCAAAACGGTGCGTACGCAGGAGCTTCCCCTCGCGGTCGAGGAGCTGCGCGAAGAGGCGAAAGCGCGCATGCTCTTCCCAGTCTGCCGCGACGACGAGCGTGCTCGACGGATGGCGAGGGTCGCGCTCGAAGCGCATCCATGTGACGCCCGTGGGTTCGACGGGGCGCACCGTGAGCAGGCGCCGTGCCTTCGGCGGCAGCGCCTCGTCCCACCGGAACGCGAGCGCCGCACGGCCCTCGACGGTGCTCGACTGCTCGATGGCGTGACGCAGGAGGAGCTCTTCGAGCTTCGGTGTGGCCTCGCTCCCGCCCTCGAAGTTCTTCTGCAGCACGAACCACGGGTCGCCGGCGGTGCGCCAATGCGACGGCCCAGCTCCGCGCGCCGCCTTCGCGAGGAGGCTCGTGAGCAGTGCGCCCGGCTCCGAGGAAATGCGCTCGTCGAGCCACGCGAGGAACGCGCCGTCGGCCCCGGAGCGATCCGCGTGGGTCGGCCCGAGCACGCTCGCTTCGGGCGGCGCGTCGCTCGAAAAACGCACGAGGCCGAAGCGACGAGCGAGCGCGCGTGCGAGGGTCACGGTGTCGTGCGCGGCCGACGCGGGGTTGCGGTCGATCGCGACCCCCTCGAGAGCGCGCGTCACGAGGCTGTCCACGTCGAGGTCGGCGGCGGTTACGGTGACGAGTGCGCGAACACCGGCCGTGAGCCGCTCGTGCCCAAGCGAGCGCACGCCGCCGGAGCCGCTCGCGAAGCGAAGCGGACCTGCTGCGAAGAGGCGATCGACGACCGGTGGGGGCAGGTGATCGAGGCGCTCCTCGGCCTCTTCGGCGCTGTGCAAGAAGGCGTCGTCGAAGGCCGGGTCGGTGGCCTCGACGCACAGGCGACCGCGCAGGGTGCACCGGGGCTCGGCGCCGGCGGGTGGGGCGAGCTCACGGCATGCGCGGCCTTGAATCGACGTCTCTTCGTTCGGAGCGCCCGGCTTCGGGCCTGCGTCCTCGAGGGGGACCATCGTTGCGGCGAGTTCGGCGGCGAGCTTCTCGATGCTGCACCCGGCGCTCACGAGCGCGGCGGCGAGCACGAGCGCGGGCGTGCGGATCATCGGCCTTTGCGGGTGGGTGCGGCCTCGCCCTCGAAGAGCGGCCCCTCGCTGGGCTTCGGCGCGCTCGGGGCCTCGAGGCCGAGGTGCTCCCAGGCCTTCTTCGTGGCGATGCGACCGCGCGGCGTGCGCCCGAGGTACCCTTGTTGGAGCAAGAACGGCTCGTAGACGTCTTCGATCGTGTCGCGCGGTTCACCGAGCGCGGCGGCCACGGTCTCCACGCCGACGGGGCCGCCCTCGTAGTCGACGCACAAGATGCGAAGGATGCGCCGATCCATCTCGTCGAAGCCGGCCGCGTCGATGTCGAGGCGCGTGCACGAACCCTCGACGACCTTCTCGTCCACCGCGCCCGTGCCGAGCACTTCGGCGAAGTCGCGTACGCGCCGCAAGAGGCGGTTCGCGATGCGCGGTGTGCCACGCGAACGCTTCGCGATCGCGAAGGCACCGTCGCCGCTCATGGGCACGCCGAGGATCGAAGCCGAGCGCCGCACGATGCGAGCGAGTTCTTCCGGTGGGTAAAAATCCAAGCGAATATGGTGGCCGAAGCGCGAGAAGAGCGGGGCGGTGAGCAGCCCCGTCCGCGTCGTTGCCCCCACGAGCGTGAAGGGCGGCACGGGGATTTGAATCGCGCTCGCGAAGGCTCCCTCGCCGGTCATGACGTCGATGCGGAACTCGTCCATCGCGAGGTAGAGGCTCTCCTCGACGACGGGGCTCATGCGGTGGATCTCGTCGACGAACAGCACGTCGTTCGGTCCGAGCTTCGTGAGGAGCCCGGCGAGCGCGCCCTTGTGCTCGATGACCGGGCCCGTGGTCATGTGGAGCTGCACGCCCATCTCGGCGGCGAGGATCTGCGCGAGCGTGGTCTTGCCGAGGCCGGGCGGGCCGCAGAGGAGCACGTGGTCGAGGGGCTCGCCGCGGCCCCGCGCGGCTTGCACGAACACGCGGAGGTTGTCCTGGTGCTTCTCCTGCCCCACGTAGTCGTCGAAGTTCTTCGGGCGCAGCGCGCGATCGAAGGGCGCGTCGTCCCCGTGCACGTCGCCGCCGATGATGCGCGGCGCCTCGACCTCTTCCGACTTCTTCGTGCGCTTCGCCATGGGCCCGTGCCTCAGAGGATGATCGTGCGTCGCCCGTCGACGAAGACCCGCCGCTCGAGGTGTGCACGTACCGCCCGCGCGAGCACGACGCGCTCGACGTCGCGGCCCATGCGCACGAGCTCCTCGGGATCCATCGCGTGGTTGGCGCGCACGACGTCTTGCTCGATGATCGGCCCCTGATCGAGGTCCTTCGTGGCGTAGTGCGCCGTGGCACCGACGAGCTTCACGCCGCGCTCGAACGCCTGGTGGTACGGCTTCGCGCCCTGAAACGCGGGCAAGAAGCCGTGGTGGATGTTGATCACGGGCGGCGCTGCCTGGAGGAAGTCGTCGGTCAGCACCTGCATGTAACGTGCAAGGATCACGAGGTTCACGTGGTGACGCTTCACGAGCTCGAGGAGCTGCGACTCCTGATCGCGCTTCGTCTCTTTCGTGACGGGCAGGCAGAAGAAGGGCAGGCGGAACGAGTTCGCGACGTGCTCGAGGTCCGGCCGGTTGGCCGCGACGAAGGCGATTTCGCACGGGAGCTCGCCCTGCTGCTGGCGAAGCACGAGGTCGTAGAGGCACGCCGACTCGCGCGTGACGAAGAGCGCCACGCGGTCCGGCACGTCCGCGTAGCTGACTTCCCAGCGCGCGCCGAGCGACTGGGCCAGCTGGTCGAACGCCTCTTCGAGCGCGCGACGCGAGGTCGAGCCGCCGAGCTTCGCGAGCGCTTGGGGCTGCGAAAGGCCTGCGAGGTCGACGACGATGCGCATGTAGAAGCGCGGCTCGGTGCCCTCGAGGCTCGCGGCCGCGTGATGGCTCGCGTCGACGATGTTGACGCCGAGGTCGAAGAAGAACCCGGCGAATCGCGCGACGAGGCCCGGACGGTCGGGAGTCGACACCTGGAAGACGGCTTGGGCTTGAGTGGCCATGGGGCGGCGGAGCCTACCACGGGTCGACGCGAATCCACCGTCGAGCTTCGTCGACGCTGGGGCCAGAAAAGGCTAGGGAACGCCCTCATGTCGCAGTCGCTCCTGTTCGAAATCGGTGCCGAAGAGCTCCCCTCGTCGTTCGTCGACGGTGCCCTCGAGGCGATGCCCAAGCTGCTCGGCGACGCCCTCGCCGCCGCGCGCGTCGAGCACGGAGCCATTCGAGCCTTTGGTACGCCGCGCCGCCTTGCGGTGCACGTCGCGTCCTTGGCCGACCGCCAAAAGGACTTGGACGAAGAGGTCGTCGGTCCGCCGGAAGGTGCGGCCTACAAGGAAGGTCAGCCCACGCGTGCGGCGCAGGCCTTCGCCGAAAAGCTCGGTGTCGGCGTCGAGGCGCTCGTCGTCAAAGACTTCGAGGCCTCGGGTCGCCAGAAGGCCGGGCGCTTCGTCGTGGGTCGTCGCGCGGAGAAGGGCCAAGCCACCGTCGCCCTCCTCGGCTCCATGCTCGAAAAGCTCGTGACCTCGATCCCGTTTCGCAAGAGCATGCGCTGGGGTGCCGGCGAGGCCACCTTCGGGCGTCCGGTGCAGTGGCTCGTCGCGCTCTACGGCGACGCGGTCGTCCCGATGACCTTCGCCGGGCTCGCAAGCGGTCGCACCACGCGCGGTCACCGCTTCCTCGCGCCGAAGCCCTTCGACCTGTCTCACGCGGACGCGTACCTCGAGGCGCTCCGTGGTGCGAAGGTCCTCGCCGACCGCCAGGAGCGCGCGGCGACCATGCTCCGCCTCGTGGAAGAGGCCGCGAAGGCACGCGGCGCGGACTACGACCGCGAGCCGGCCCTCGTCGACGAGAACGTCACGCTCGTCGAGTGGCCGCACATCGTCGTCGGCGGCTACGAAGAGCGCTTCTTGCAGCTCCCTGCGTCGGTCATTCGCTCGGTGGCCCGCGGTCACCAAAAGTATTTCTGTATCCAGACGTCGGAAGACCATCTCCATCCGGCGTATGTGGCCGTTGTCAACACGGCGGAGCACCCGGCGAACGTGATCCGCGGCAACGATCGCGTCATGCGCGCGCGCCTCTCGGACGCGAACTTCTTCTTCGAGGAAGACCGCAAGGTGCGCCTCGACGACCGCCTCACCAAGCTCGAGGGCATCGTCTTTCACGTGCGGCTCGGCACCGTGCGCGCGAAGGTCGCGCGCATCGAGCGCCTCGTGGGGCTCATCGCCGAGGCGGCGTCGTTCACGGCGGAAGAGCGCGAAGCATCGCTGCGGGCGGCGCACCTCTGCAAGGCGGACCTCGTGAGCCTCATGGTCGGAGAGTTCCCCGAGCTCCAAGGGCACATGGGCCGCGCCTACGCGAAGACCCAGGGTGAGGGCGAAGCCGTGGCCGACGCCCTGCGCGATCACTACCGCCCGCTCGGCGCCTCGGACACCCCCGCGGAGAGCGCCGTCGCGGCCGCGGTGGCCCTCGCCGATCGCCTCGACACGCTTGCAGGCTGCCTCGCCGTGGGCCTCATCCCCTCGGGTGCAGCCGATCCCTTCGCGCTCCGTCGCGCGTGCCTCTCGGTCCAGCGCACGCTCCTCGAGCGCCCCTTCGAGGCTCGCTTTGCCGCCCTCGACGTCGACGCGCTCCTCGGCCATGCCTTCGACGGCTTCGAGGGCGTGAAGCTCGACCTCGACCGTGCGGCCACCGTGGCCCGCTGGTCCGAGTTCTCCACCGAGCGCCTGCGCGGAATCCTGACCTCGCGGGCTTCGGGCTCCGTCGCGGACGCAGTGCTCGCGGGCGTCGCCTACGTGCGCGGGGCGCGCGGTACGGCGGCGTCTTACCCTGTCTATACGGCCCTCAAGGCCGAGGTGCTGGAGGGGCTCGTCCAAACCAAGGCTCCATGGCTCGCCTCCGCGCGCACCGTGGCCAAGCGCCTCTCGGGCATCGCGAAGGACGCCACGCCCACGCTCCACGGCGCGAGCGAGTTCACGAAAGAGAGCGATCAGGCGATCGTCGCGCTCGTCGAGCGCATCGACGCGCTCACGCAGGAACTCGTGACGAAGGCGGCGATCGAGAGCGCTTACGCCTCGGCCGCCGAGCTCGCCACCACGGTCGACCGCATCTTCACGGACACGCTCGTGAACGACCCGGCCGACGCGCTCACCCCGAAGCGCCTCGCGGTGCTCTCCTACGGCGCGGCGGCGCTCCAGCGTCTCGGCGACTTCACGCGCCTCCAGGGCTGAGCGTCCGTGGCGAAGGTCACCGTTCGCGGTCTTGGGGCGAGCCCGGGCAAAGCCCGTGGGGCGCTCGTGCTCTCGGTGGCGAAGGCGCGTCTCCTCGCGCCGCTCGAGCCCGTGATCGTCGTCTTGCGCGATTGCCGCTCCGAAGACGCGCGCGTGCTCACGGAGGCGGCGGCGCTCGTCACGGTGCACGGCGGCGTGACCGGGCACGGCGCGATCATCGCGCGCGCGACGGGAAAGCCCTGCATCGTGGCGTGTCGTGCGCTCGACCCGCGCCCGGGCGAAGGAGAGCTCGTGGTGCGGCCCGAGGGCGGCACGCCGCTCACGTTGCACGAGGGCGACGTCATCGAGGTCGACGGCGCCAAGGGCCTCGTGCACTGCGACGAGCCGATTGCCTGAGCGCGCCGTGAAGGCGCCCTGTGCTTCGTCAGCGGCGTGAAGCCGGGCGCGTGCCCACGTACACGCGGGCCTGCACGCGGCCTTTTTCGCGGAGGAGCACGATGGAGGGTGTGAACCCCGCCGCCTTGAGATCCGCTTGGAACCAGTCGGCTTCGTAGCCGCTCCAGACCGCGTAGGAGCCGCCCGGGCGGAGTGCCTCCCATGCCGCGGCGAGCCCCTTCGCGTCGTAGAGCTTGGCGTTGTCGGGGAAGGAGGCCCACTCGG
>CAIOHM010000457.1 GCA_903858055.1 uncultured delta proteobacterium | reverse complement strand
CTCTACAGCCGCAGCGGCGACCTCGAGGCGCGCCAGTTCACCGGCGTCACCGACGAGCTGCCCGAGAACATCGTGGAAGATACACGCGTTCGTGCGGTCAACCGTGGCCTCTTCTTCGGTCAGCTCCGCGGCGACCACAAGCTCCCCGCGATGGCCGACGGCCTCGAGAAGCTCGAGATCGACTGGGTCGGAACCTACAGCCGCGCGACGCTGGATGACCCGGATTTCCGAGGGAACGTCTTCGTGATCGACCCCGCGACGACCGACCCTCAGACCGGCGCGCCCCTCCGCTCCTTCGACGTGCGCCCCTTCAGCGGGCTCCACTTCTTCGCGAAGCAGGGCGAGAGCGGGCAGGGCGCCATGTTCAACGTGAAGCAGGCCACGCGCGTGGCGAACCTCGAAGGCCTCGGCCGCTCGATGGCGTCGCTCAAGCTCGGCGGCTTCTACCAAGGCCGCGACCGCACCTTCGACGCGCGCCGCTTCAACCTCGAGCCGGCGAGCTCGCGCTTCTCGAACCCGGCGTGCACGCCCGACCCGACGACGCAGGCCCTCGACCGGGCGTTCTCCGACGCGTTCGTCCAGAACTGCTACCAGCTCCGCGAGAACACGCAGGGCACCGACAGCTACACGGCGCAGTCGTCGATCACCGCGGCCTACGGCATGGTCGAGCTCGCGGGCTTCGACGAGAAGCTGCGCCTCGTGGGCGGACCTCGCTTCGAGCACTGGAAGCAGACGCTCACGACCGCGGGTCGCACCTACGACTTCGATACGCCGGACGTGCTCCCGGGCGGATCGCTCATCTACCGCGTGACGGAAGAGATGAACGTTCGCCTCGCAGGGTCGCAGACCGTCGCGAGGCCGCAGCTCCGTGAGCTCGCGCCTTTCCTCTTCAGCGACTACTTCGGCGCCCGCGACAACCAGGGCAACCCGAACCTCCAGCGCACGCTCGTCACCAACCTCGACGCGCGCTGGGAGTGGTTTCCCTCGGCAGGCGAAGTCCTGGCAGTGTCTGCATTCTACAAGTACTTCAAGCGACCGATCGAGCCGATCATCTATCAGCAGGGCTCGAGCACGCTGAACTACTTCTCGAACGCCCCGAGCGCGCAGAACCTCGGCGTCGAGTTCGAGGCGCGCAAGAGCTTGGCGTTCCTCGGCAAGGACGTCCCGGTCATCGAGGACCTCAGCGCGGTGGCGAACGTGACGTTGGTCCGCTCGCGCGTCGAGATCCCTGGCGACCCGACGATCCGATCCGTGCTCACGACCCAAGACTCGCGCGCGCTCACCTTCCAGGCGCCTTACATCGTCAACACGGCGATCGACTGGGCCCCGAAGGGCGGCAAGGCGCGCCTCCGCGCCATGTACAACGTCTTCGGTCCGCGTCTCGTGCTCGTCGGTATCCAGGGCGTCCCCGACCTCTTCGAAATGCCGCGTCACGTGGTCGACATGACCGGCGCGTACAAGTTCGACGGTGGGTTCGAGCTTCGCGTGACGGCGGAGAACGTGCTGAACGCTCCATGGCGTTTCCAGCACGGCGTGAAGAACGACGACGCGCTCGCCCAGCGGTACCTCACGGGCACGAACCTCAACGTGTTCCTCACGTACGTCAACGATTAGCGCGTACGAGAATTGTACGAAAACCATACGCCGTGCATCGAGAAGATGTGCGGCGTATGTGTTTCGTGAGGGAGGGAAGGGTGACACGCGCTGTCATCGAGAACGTCACGAACGTTCGCCGGAGACGTCGCACGGGTGTCACAGGGCACATCTAGAGAGGGCCCCAATCGCGCAACACACGAACCACGCGCGTCTCAAGGGAGATCACATGCGCAACCTCATTGGCTTCGGCACCATCCTCGGTACCCTCGTTTTCGCGGCGGGCTGCAGCGACGACAGCGGCAAGACCGTGACCCCGTCGGTCGACGCGGGCACCCCGGTCGTTGACTCGGGTACCCAGCCCACGGTGGATGCGGGCAGCCCGGCGGTCGACTCGGGCTCGCAGCCCTCGGTCGACGCTTCGGCTCCGGATGCGGCCGTCGACGCGGGCCCCGCGACCTGCCCCACGGGCACGAAGCCGACCGCGACCTTCAAGGGCAACACGGACCTCGGCAACGGTCAGAGCGAGCAGACCACCAGCGTCACGCTCACGGCCGACAAGGACTGGGAGCTCGACGGTCAGGTCTTCGTGAAGTCGGGCGCGACGCTCACCATCGAGCCTTGCGTGACGATCAAGGGCAAGGTTGGCACCGCGGCGACGATCATCGTCAAGCCCGGCGCGAAGATCATGGCGAAGGGCGAGGCGGAGCGACCGATCGTCTTCACCTCCGGCGCGGCGACGAAGCGCCCGGGTGACGTCGGTGGCTTGATCGTGCTCGGTCGCGCGCCCGTGAACCAGGCTGCGCCCACCATCGAAGGGCTCCCCGTTTCGGCCGAGACCACCTTCGGCGGCTCCATCGCCGACGACGACAGCGGCGCGATTGAGTACGTCCGCCTCGAGTACGGTGGCGTGAAGCTCGGCGCCAACAACGAGATCAACGGTCTCACCCTCGGCGGCGTGGGCTCGAACACCTCGGTCCACCACGTGCAGGTCCGCCACACCCTCGACGACTGCTTCGAGTTCTTCGGTGGCACCGTGAACGCGCACCACCTCGTCTGCACCTCGCCGCAGGACGACGGCTTCGACTGGGATTGGGGCTTCTCGGGCAAGCTCCAGCACCTCGTGCTCCAGCAGGGCACGTTCGATGACGAGATGAACGGCTTCGAGGCCGACAACGACGCGCAGGGAACCGATGCGTCCCCCGTCTCGAACCCGACGATCTCGAACGTCACCCTCTGCGGCCGCGACATGGCGCCGGGCGCGAAGAAGAAGTTCGGCATGCTCCTTCGCCGCAACACCGGCGCGAAGATCAGCAACGTCGTCGCCTACGGCTTCGACTACGGCTTCGACATTCGCGATGCGAAGACCCACGCGCGCGCCAACGGCACGCAGGCTTCGGGGCCTAACCTCGCGATCACGAGCTCGCTCTTCTTCAAGTTCACGGGCGCCGCAGGCACGGACGCGAACTTCCCGACGGGCACGGCCACGAACCCCGCGATCGGCTTCAACGAGACGTCGACCACCGAGAAGGCCTTCAACGAGTTCAATTGGATCTCGGCTTCCGCCTCGAACAACGTCGTCGACACGGACCCGCAGCTCTCGGCCTGCAAGGACGCGTCGAACCCGAGCTTCAACGCCCCCGCGGCGCTCTACGGTGCGACCGGCGTGCTCATCACCAAGGCCGCGACCCCCGCGACCGGCATGCCCGACACGACGGCCAAGTACATCGGGGCGTTCAAGGACGCCTCGGACAAGTGGGCGACCACGGGCGCTTGGGTCAAGTGGACGCCGGAAGGTCAATGATCGCCTCGCGAGCGTGACGCGGAACGCGCGACGCGGAAACCAAGAAGGCCTCCTCGGTGACGAGGGGGCCTTCGTTCGTTCGAGGGGACCGCGCCACGGCGGCCGCACTTCAGAACGGGTGACCGAAGTTGATGTAGAGCCCCGCACCCTCGCTCGACTTGCCGTAGTCGACGTTGATGATCGTCGCTTGATTCCACGCGATGCGGAAGCCAGCGCCGAAGGAGGCGCTCAGGTCCGAGAGGTTCGTGTCGCGGACGCGCGCGAAGGTGCGGCCGACGTCGACGAAGGGCACGAGCATGAGCCCGAAGCGCTGCCCGACCGTGCGGAAGTCGACGAAGGTGTAGCGAAGCTCGGCGTTCGCGAGGACTGCCGCGCGCCCGACGAAGCGGTTCTGCTTGAAGCCACGGAGCGTCGTGCGCCCACCGAGGCCCTCGATTTCACCGTCCGTGAGGGTGATCTGCGAAAGGGAGTAAAACGGCACGTCGCCGCCCTGAGCGGCGTAGAGCACGCGCCCGGCGAGGACCAGGTCCGCGGCGTTCGGGAACGGGCTCCAGTAGCCGCGCGCCTGCGCCGTGCCCTTTGCGTAGTTGTCGGCGCTGCCCGTCGCCGTGCCCGCGACGATGGTCGAGCCTTCGAGCACGAAGCCGCTGTTCGGGTCGGGTTCGAAGTCGCGCATGTCGTAGCTGAGCGCGAGCTTGATCGTGTTGTTGAAGCCCCCGCCGCAGCCGACGAGCTGGCCGCGCGCGCACTGCTCCCCGAGAAGCGTGGATCCTTGGGTGGCGTCGACCTCGTTCGTGCCTGCGAGGCCCTTGACCGTGGTGCCCTCGGCGTCGCGGATGGTCACGTGCTGCACCATGAGGCCGCCGACCGCGCGCAGGCGCCCGCCGAGGAAGAGCTCCTCCCAGGTGCCGCTCACCGAGGGGCGAACGATCTCGAACTTGTTGTAGAATGCATAGGTTCGCCCGTTCTGCACCTGGCGCGTCGCGTCGAGGTAGTCGCCCATTTGGTCGAAGGTCCGGCCGGTGACCGGGTCCTCGAGCGGCTTGTAGGCGAGACTTCCGCCGCCGAACCAGTTGGCCGCGGTGTTCTGATCGTAGGTCAGGTCGAACTTGAGGCGGTGGGGGCCGTCGTTGAAGAACGGCGCGTCGAAGGAGAGCCAGTGGTACTGGAGGCCGCCCGTGGTCTGGAAAAACTGGCCGAAGATGCGCGTATCGTAGGCGCGGTACGGGAAGAGCTCGTTCTTGCGCTCGCCGTTGTCGAAGCGGAAGACGCGCAGGCCGTAGCCAACGCCCGTGTCCGGGTCCGAGTTCACGAGCGGCAGACCCGTGTAGTATGCACCCTCGGGCTTCTTGAGCCAGTCGTCCTTCGCCATGGGCGGGCGGTCGTGGACGAACTCGGGCGCGGGCGGTGGGTAGGCCACCTCCGCGACCGCCGGGCTCGTCGCCGCGGCGGCCGGGGCGCTCTCGACGGCGGGCTTGTCGCCCGGGGCGAGCTCAGCCGCCGCGTCGTCGGCGTAGGCGAGGCCGGGAGACGCTGCGATCAGCGCAAACGTGCAGGTGGAGCGGGCGAGCAGGCGGGCGTGACGATTCCCCATGGTCGAAGCTTACGGCACGCTCGTTTCGTCTGGTAAGGCGCGCCGCATGCGATCGACCGTCCGCGCCCTCGTTGTTTCGGAGTTGGCACTCTTGCTGGCGGGCTGCGCGGAGCCTCCGCGCGCGCCGGAGCCGGTCGAGATGGTGGCGGCCGTGTCCCCCGCTGCGCCGTCGGCTCCTGCGACCGTCGACGGGCGCCTCCCGAGCGCCGTGAAACCGACCGCCTACGACCTCGAGCTCGACGTCGACCCGACCAAGGCTTCGTTCACCGGGCGAGCGAAGATCACCCTGCAAATGACCGAAGAAACGTCGTTCGTCGTGCTCCATGGCGTCGACCTCGTCGTGAAGGCTGCGGCGATCGGCGAGGTGGGGGGGGCCACGTTGCCGGTCGAGGTGAGCCATCGTCGCGCCGAAGGCTCCTCGGAAGACGACGAGCTCGTCGTGAAGCTTCCGCGCGCGTATGCGGCAGGGTCTTACACGCTCGAAATCACCTACGAAGCGCCCTTCGGCGCGAGCCTCGCGGGGCTTTACAAGGTCGAGGAGGGCGGCCGCTCGTACGCCTTCACGCAGTTCGAGGCGATCGACGCTCGCCGCGCGTTCCCGTGCTTCGACGAGCCGGGGTTCAAGGTCCCGATGACCGTCGCCGTTCGTGCACCGAAGGGCATGGTGGCCTTCGCGAACACGCCGGAGCTCTCGCGCACGGAAGACGCGAACTCGACCCTCTTCCGCTTCGAGGCGACGCCGCCGACCTCGAGCTACCTGCTCGCGCTCGCCGTGGGCGACTTCGACGTGCGCGAAGTGAAGGGCGCGCGCGTGCCCGTTCGCCTCATCGCGACGAAGGGGCAGGGGCGCCTCGGAACGCGCGCCCTCGACGAAACCGTGCGCGTCCTCGCGGAGCTCGAGCGCTGGTTCGGCACGCCGTACCCGTACGCGAAGCTCGACATCGTGGCCGTTCCCAACTTCCGCGCGGGCGCCATGGAGAACCCGGGGCTCGTGACCTTCCGTGACTCCCTCCTGCTCCTCGACGAAGGTGCCACCGTCTCCTCGCGCTTCGCGCAGACCACGGTGATCGCCCACGAGCTCGCCCACCAGTGGTTCGGCGATCTCGTGACCATGGGCTGGTGGAACGACATTTGGCTGAACGAGGGCTTCGCCAACTGGCTCGAGACGCAGATCACCGATCTCGTGCGGCCCGAGTTCGAGGACTATGCGCACTCGGTCGTGGAGGTGCGCGGCGTGATGGAGCGCGACACGCTCGCGAGCACCCGCGTGGTGCGTCAGCCCGTGCGTACGGCCGCGGACGCCGAGGACGCGTTCGACGGCATCACGTACGTCAAGGGCGGCGCCTTCCTCGACATGCTCCAGGGCTGGCTCGGGGCCGAGAAGTTCCGCGAAGGCATTCGTCGCTACACGAGCAAATTCGCCTGGAAGAACGCGACGAGCGAAGACTTCCTCGCGGTCCTCGACGACGGCTCGGGCGCCGTCTCGCGCGTGGCGAAGTCGTTCCTCGAGCAGCCTGGCGTGCCCGTGCTCAGCTTCGAGAAGACCTGCGGCAAGAGCCCGAAGGTCCTCGTGCGCCAGAGGGCCGACGTGCCCGTGGGGGCGGCGCCCGTCTCACGCGTGTGGACGCTCCCGCTCTGCGCCGGTGAGGGCAAAGCGCGCGTGTGCTCCGTCATCGACCAGCCCGAGACCACGCTCGAGGGGCCGCTCGCACAGGCCATTTGCAAAGGCGGCGTCGACGCGGGGGCCTCGCTCTACGCGCACCTCGACCCGACCGCCGAGGACGCGAAGCCTGCGCGCCTCGCGAAGCTCACGGGCCGCGAGCGTGCCGCGAAGCTCCTCGACGCCTGGGCGCTCGTGCGCCGCGACCCCAAGCAGCTGCCGCTCCTCCTCCAAATGCTCGAAGCGGTCGACCCCTACGTGGACCGCGCGACCACCAGCGCGCGCCTCGACGTGCTCGGCGAGCTCGAAGAGCAGATCGCGAAGCGTGGCGACGAGGCCTTCGAGGCCTACGCAACGGCACGCCTCGCGCAGGCCATGAAGGCACTCGACCGCGGCAAGGTCTCCGACGGTGCGCTCATGCAGACCAAGACCGCGTGGATGACCGCCGAGCGCGTGAGCGGCGGAAAAGTCCGCATGGCCGACGAGGCGAAGCTTGCGGCCGCGTACCTCGAGGGGCGCGCCGGAAAGCTCGCGGACAAGGGCGCCGCGGCGGTGGAGCTCTCGATGCGAGGCGCCGGGAAATCGGACGTCGCCGAACGCATCGCGAAGCTCGAGGCGGGCATCGCCCCCGATCGTCGGCCGGCGGTCGTGCGCTCGCTCTTTGCCCCGGCTTCCGGCGAGGTGTTCGAAGGAGCGCTCGCGTACGTGCTCGGCGAGACGTTCCGGCTCCAAGACGCGCGCTTCGTCTTCGGCGCGGCTTACGCCAACGGCAAGCAGCGGATGCACTTCGTCGACTGGGTCGACGGCCATTTCGACGCGCTCGCGAAGAAGTTCCCCGACAGGCTCGCGGTCTACTTCGTCGATCCGATCGGCTGGGTGTGCGACGCGCCGACGCTCGAGCGGCTCGAGGCCAGCTACCTGCCGCGCGTGGCCAAGCTCCCCGAGGCTCAGCGGTCGTTCGATCAAGCTCGCGAGAGCGCCAAGCGTTGCATCGCGCTCCGCAGCGCGGTGGCGCCGTTCGCGAGCTTCGGTCCCACGCGCTGAGCTCGCGCTCGCGCGTAGGTCTCAGTTGCTCTCGGTCGCAGGCGGAGCGGCGCGGTCACCTTCGGGCGCGGCGTCGCTCGGTGTCTCCGAGAGCTTCGCGGTCACGCCTTCGGCTCCGGTCGAGCGGCCTGCGAGGTAGACGACGACGGGCGTGCCCTCTTCGAGCGCGTCGTTACGCGCGCGTCGGTTGATGCGCTCCATCGCCGCGCCCGAGAGCCCGAAGCGCTTGCCGATCCCCTCGAGCGTGTCGCCGGCCTTCGCGACGACCATCTTTCGTCGTCGGCCGCGGTTCGCCTCGGCGAGGTTGAAGAACTCGTCGCTCCCGACGCGCACGATGCGCACGTCGCCTTCGCGGAGCACCTGCATCTTCTCGTCGATGCTCTTCGCGTCGACGAAGAGCTGGAGAAAGAGGCCGTCGGGGAGCTTCCCGAGCGGGTCGAGGGCGTTCCAGCGCGAGACCTCTTCCACGGTCGTGCCTGCAGCCTTCGCGAGGCCGCTGAGCGTGTCACCGGGCATGACCTTGTAGAATGCACGGAGCTTGTCGGGGTAGACGAAGAGCTCGTCGGCGACGACGACGACGGGCAGCTCGCTCAGACTCTTCTTCTGCGCCACGGTCGCGGGGCTCGCCGGCTTCTCCTTCTTTGGCGGCAAGAGCAGCACCGAACCGCCGCGGAGGCTCTCTTTGGCGCCAAGCGCGTTGAACTCGGCGATGCGCTCGGCGGGGATGCCTTTCTGTGCGGCGATTTGCTCGAGGGTCTCGCCGTGGCGGACGACGTAGCGCTCGAGGCTGCGGTCCGCCTTCTCGCCCTCGAGCGCCTTTGCGATCGCGATGCCGCGGCCGACGGGCACGTGGAGCGGGTAGGGGGGGGCGCTGCCGTCGGCAAAACCTGGCGGCGTGCGGCCGGCGCGAAGCTGCGGGTTCAACGCTTCGAGGTCCTTCACCGCGTTGCCCGCGGCCTTCGCTACGACCGCGAGTGACGTCGCCGCGGGGACGATGACGGTCTCATGCTCCACGGGCTTCTCGGGCGAGACGTCCGCGAACCCGAACGCGCTGGCGTTGCGCGCGACGATGCCGAGCGCGAGGATTTTTGGCACGTAGAGCGTGGTCTCCCACGGGAGCGCGCCTTCGAGCCGCGTGAGCGTCCAGAAGTCGTTCGTGTTGTAACGGCGGACCACGGAGCTCACGGCGCCGTAGCCCATGTTGTAGGCCGCGAGGGCGAGGTCCCAACTGCCGAACCGTTGGTGCAAGTCGCCGAGCATGTCGGCCGCGGCCTCGGTCGAAGCTTCGACGTTGAGGCGCTCGTCGGCCCAGCGATCTTGACGAAGGCCATAGAGGCGGCCCGTGTCGGGCATGAACTGCCAGAGGCCGCGCGCGCCCACGGGCGATTGCGCGAGCGGATCGAGGCACGACTCGACCATCGCGACCCAGAACAGATCCTCGGGAAGATTCCTCGCGCGGAGCACCCGCGTGATCGCGTCGCGGTAGCGCCCCGAGCGCTTGAACCACGTCGCGAACATGCCGCGCCCGCGCTTGTCGTTCTTGAAGAAGTCCACGTAGCGGCGCACGAGCGGGTGCGCGCGCACGGGCAAGTCGCCGAGCGCGAGGCCGTCGAAGTTGACGCTTTTGTCGCGTGCCCCGTCGCCGTCGGGCCACCACACGCCGGTCATCGGGAAGAGCTCGTGGTCGATGCGGCGCAGCTCGCGGAGCTCTTCGCTCTCGGCCCCGAGGTTGACGCTTTCCGTCGCGCTCGTTCCGGTCACGCGTCGGCGAGCCTCTTCGTCCGGTGCCGTGCGTGCCGAGGTGCCGCGCGGGGTCTCGTGCCGTGCGCTTCGGTTTCGCGGCGGGCCCTCCGCATGCGCGGTGCCGAGGGAGGCGAGGGCCGCGACGACGAGGGCCCACGAGGCCGGCTGGCGAATCATGGGACGGAGTGCAGCAAACTCCGGCGTGGACGGCCAAAAAGCGCGAGACGCAAGCAGGTGCGAAAAGGGTGCGCCGATGCGCCGGTGGTTGAAAGGTGACGGTAATGCTGCCATCGTTCCCGCCGTGTCGAGGGCGCCGCGAGAAGAGTCGTCCCCGGATTCGCAGGGCCCGGCCTCCGGGAATCCCTCCTCGGGGGTGCGGACGAGCAGCGGTCCGCTGCGCGTGGAGCGCGTGTGCAAGTCGTGCGGCATGCGCCTCGAAGGCAAGCCGCGGACGAAGAACGTCGACGGCGAGTACCGTTGCCTGCCGTGCCACCGGCGCCGCAAGGTCGTACGCGAGGCGTATTACGGCGTCCGTCGTCAGGTGAAGCGCATCGGGACCGCGGGCGCGGTGTTCATCGCGATGAGCCTCGCGCTCATGGGCGCGATGCGCAGCTGCAACGAGCCCGCGGCGCCGCCGGCCGAGAGCCCTTAGCCACCCACGTTTCCGCGCGATTTCGACCGCGGGGCTGACGCTTCTTTGCGATGCGCACGGAAGGGGCGATAGGCTCGCACGTGGAGCACCTTTCGTGATGGCTACCGTACGCTACTTCGATCGCAGCCGCGTCCTCGTCTACGTCCTTGCCGGCGGGGAGGGGAAGCGCCTCTACCCGCTCACGCTCGACCGCGCGAAGCCTGCCGTCCCGTTCGGCGGTCGCTACCGCATCATCGACATCGTCCTCTCGAACTTCGTCAACTCGGGCTTCGAGCGCATCAAGGTCGTCACGCAATACAAGAGCGCGTCGCTCGAAGAGCACATCGCGCGCGTGTGGCGCTTGAGCCCGATCCTCGACCAGTGGATCGAAGCCATCCCTCCGCAGCAGCGCACGGGCAAGTACTGGTTCCGCGGCAGCGCCGACGCCATCTTCCAGTGCCGTCACGTCATCGACGACGAGAAGCCCGACATCGTCGCCATTTTCGGTGCAGACCACATCTACAAGATGGACGTGCGCCAGATGGTCGACTTCCACGCGCAAAGGAGCGCGGAGGTCACGGTCGCCACGATCCCGATGCCGCGCGCGATCGCGAGCCAATTCGGCGTCGTCGAGGTCGACGAAGAGAACCGCATCATCGGGTTCCACGAGAAGGTGCCGAACCCGCCGCCGATGCCAGGCAACCCCGAGATGTGCCTCGTCTCGATGGGCAACTACATCTTCGATACGCGCGCGCTGCTCGGGGCGATCGAGACCGATCAAGAAGACGAGGACAGCACCCACGACTTCGGTCACGACATCCTTCCGAACTTCGTGAAGCAGGGAAAGCCCATCTACGCCTACGACTTCAATACGAACCGCGTCCCCGGCGAGGGCGCCGACTCGCGCACCACCGGGTACTGGCGCGACATCGGCACCGTCGACGCGTATTGGGAGGCGCAGATGGACCTCGTCTCCATCCGCCCGCAGTTCAACTTCTACAACGATCGCTGGCCCATTCGCACGGGCGTCACCCATGATCCGCCCGCGAAGTTCGTCTTCCGCGACGAAGCGGCCGCGCGCGTGGGCAGCGCGACCGATTCGCTCGTGTCGCACGGTTGCATCATCTCCGGCGGCCGCATCCACCGCTCCGTCGTCGGTCTCGGCTGCCGCATCAACAGCTACTCGGAGGTCGTCGACTCGATCCTCTTCGAGCGCGTGAAGGTCGGCCGCTACGCGCGCATTCGCCGGGCGATCATCGACAAAGACGTGGAAATTCCCCCGGGCATGGTCATCGGTCACGATCCGGTCGCCGACCGAAAGAGGTTCTTCGTCACCGAGGGCGGCCTCGTCGTCATCCCGAAGCGCGCGAAGCTCGAGCACCTCGTCTGAGCGCCGTTGGCGCGCTGCGTAAGGTTCCGCCGCGAGCGTTGGCGCGTCTCTTGCTCTTGACGCACGCAGGCGCATCGAATCAGGTGCGCCCAATGGATCAGCTCTCCGCGCACCTCGATCGGGGATGGGACCTCGTGCAGAAGGGCGATTCCGCCAGCGCCAAGAGCTGCGCGGAGCGAGCCCTTGCGGTCGACGACCGCAACCCCGAGGCGCACCATTTGCTGGGGTACGTCGCGCAACTCGACGGCGAGTTCGAGGAGGCGCTCGAGCACTTCCGCCACGCGATCGAGCTCGACGAGAGCTACTTCGAGGCGATGGTGCACGCGGCGGAGATCCTCATCCATCCGATGGGCGCCTTCGACGACGCGATCCGCATGTGCGACGACGCGCTCGATTACGCGGAGTCCGACGACGAAGTGGCCGACTGCATCCTCCTCAAGGTCGATGCGCTGCTCGGCAAGGGCGAAATGAACGAAGCGA
Organism: uncultured delta proteobacterium; assembly: GCA_903858055.1. Lineage (GTDB taxonomy): Bacteria > Myxococcota_A > Polyangia > Polyangiales > Polyangiaceae > CAIQDA01. The sequence continues at coordinate 646 of CAIOHM010000457.1, read as the reverse complement.
GGCGTGCGATGGTGATGCTCCCGGACGGTCCCTTCTCGAGCGCGAGCACGACGTTCCTCGTGGGCCGCGCGTTCTACGAGACGGGCGATCTCGACAAGGCGGCCGAGCTCATCGAGCGTGCGGCGAGCGAAGATCCGCAGCACGCGGACGCGCAGTATTACCTCGGCCTCGTGCGCGACGATCGCGGCGACCTGCGGGGTGCGTCGGAGGCCTTCCTTCGCGCGCGCGCGCTCGATCTTTCGCTGCCGCCGGTTGCCTGGGCGCCGGAGCCCGAGGCCTTCGCAGAGACGGTCCGCGCCGTGTTCGCGAAGCTCGACGTGCTGCTCGCGCGCTACGTGCGTGAGCTCGAAGTCTTCATCGTGGACATGCCCGGTGCCGAGGTCGTCGTCGATGGCCTCGACCCGCGAGCGCTCTTGCTCCTCGATCGCCCGCGCGCGGAGGAGGGCGGCCCCGAGCGCGGTCGCCTCTTCGTCTACCAGCGCAACGTCGAGCGCGCAGCAGGCGGTGTCGACGCGATCGAAGAGCACTTGCAGAAGGCCCTCGAGCGCGAAATCACCGCGGTGTTCCTCGACCAGTCGGCCGGGGGCGAAGGGCCGAAGAAGCACTCGCTCAACTGAGCGAAGACGTCGCGGCGGGAAAACGCGCG
>CAIOHM010000456.1 GCA_903858055.1 uncultured delta proteobacterium | reverse complement strand
TCTCCCGCGGAGGCAGGCAGCACCGCGGGGGCAGGCGCGGGCTCCGCGGCGGGGACCACGAAGGGTTCGACGTCGCTCTCGAGCCAAAGGCGCTCACCTTGCCCGGCGAAGGTCACGCGGAAGAGTTGCAGGAGGTTCGCGCCGAGCACGCCATCGAGGCGGAAGTCGACCGACGTGCGCACGTCGAAGGCGCCGAAGCCCTCGATGGCGGGGATGCGCGGGAACTCGAAGGAGCCGATGGTGACGAGCGGCACGATGCCCGTGGGCTTCTTGAGCGCCGGGTCCGTCGCGAGGGTGGCCTTGTCGACGCCCACCTGCGCCCAGCGCTCGCCGTCGACCGTGAGCGCGAAGAAGAGCATCGAGTCGACGAGCTCGTTGAAGCGCGTCGCGGTCTTGCCGTGCTCGAAGCCGACGGGCACGAGGAGGCCGCCGCCCCGCAAATAGCGGGCGTTCAGCACGGTGGCCTGCGGAGGAGCCGTGGCCTCGTCACGGCGCACCACGAGCTGCGAGCCGCGGCGGTCGAGCGTGGCGTGGAGCTCGCGCAGCGCACGCGTGCCGATGAGGAGCTCGATGGGCGCGTCGAAGAGGCGCGAATAGTTCGAGAGATCCTTCACGAGCGCGGGCACGTCGCGCACCTCGAAGCGGCCACCAAAGCGGAGGTTCACCCACTCGGGATCTTTGTGCGTCGCGGCGTCGAGCACGACCTCCGCGGTCGAGGTTGCGACGACGGCGAGGACCTGCTTGCCGTCGAGTTCGACCGGCACGACGAACGCGCTGCCGCTCGAGGGGAGCTCGACCCCCACGGTGCTCCACGACGACTCGATGGCGTAAGGCTTGCGGCCCGCACCCGCGCGGGCGAGCGGGGCGACCTCTTTGGCCCAGGAATCCCGGACCTTTGGGTCACGGAGCAACGCCTCGATTTCCGCCGAAGCCTCCTCGATGCGGCCCGCGTACCAGAGCGCCCGCGCACGGTAGCCGCGCGTATCGGCCCCCGTACGACCCTCCGTTGCGGCGACCACGTCGGCCCAGTCGAGGCGTGCGAGCCCGAGCTTCGCACGCAGGTTCACCGCCGCCTCGCTTCGAGCACCTGCGGCCCAGGCCTGCACCGCCGCTTCGTCGGCGTCGATGAAGTCACCCTGCGCATACGACTGCTCGGCGCGGCGCAGCCACTCGTCACCGGCCGACGAGCGCTCGGGTGCACGCGCAGCCGCGGGCGACCCTGGCGAACAAGCGGTGAGGGACGTGGCGAGTGCGAGCGCGGTCAGCGCCGTGAAACGTCGCAGGAACATGGGGGCCGCATACCAGACCGGCCCGCCGTCGTCAGTGCCCGGGAGGCCTTTTCGCCCGTTCGCGTTCGCCGCGGCGCGAGGGTCAGCGCCCGAGCATCTTCGCCGCGCGCACGGCGCCGTAGGTGAGGATCGCGTCGGCCCCGGCGCGCTTGAACGAGAGGAGCGACTCGAGGAGGATCGCGTCGCCGTCGATCCACCCGCGCTCGGCGGCGGCCTGGATCATCGCGTATTCGCCGCTCACTTGGTAGACGAACGTTGGCACGTGGAACGCGTCCTTCACGCGGCGCACGATGTCGAGGTAGGGCTGACCGGGCTTCACCATGACCGCGTCCGCGCCCTCTTCGATGTCGAGGGCCACCTCGCGCAGGGCCTCCTCGGTGTTCGCGGGGTCCATCTGGTACGTGCGCTTGTCGCCCTTGCCGAGGTTGCCCTTCGAGCCGACGGCATCCCGAAACGGACCGTAATAAGCCGACGCATATTTCGCGGAATACGCGAGAATACCTACGTCTTGAAGCTTGGCCTCGTCGAGGGCCTCCCTCACGGCGCCGATGCGGCCGTCCATCATGTCGCTCGGGGCGACCATCGTGCTGCCGGACTGAGCCTGGACGACCGCTTGCTTCCTCAGCATTTCCAGGGTCTCGTCGTTCACGACGCGGCCTTCGCGGAGGAGACCGTCTTGGCCGTGGGTCGTGTACGGGTCGAGCGCGACGTCGGCGATGAGTCCGACGCCCGCGCACTCGCGCGCGAGGAGGCGGAGCGTGCGGTTCACGAGGTTCTCGGGGTTGAGCGCCTCTTCGCCGTCGGGCGTCTTCTTCGCGGGGTCCGTGGCGGGGAAGAGCGCCACGGCGCGGATGCCGAGATCACGCGCCTCCTTCACGGCTTCGGCGACGCGGTCGACCGAGTAGCGCACGACGCCGGGCATGCTCGCGACGGGCACCTCGGGCTCCGTCCCCTCGTGAACGAAGATCGGCCAAACGAGATCGTCCGTGGTGAGGCGGTGCTCCGCGACGAGGCTGCGAAGCCAGGGCATCTGACGGGTGCGGCGCATGCGGGTGCGAGGGAACGCGGGCATGGAGAGCGCCTTACCGCGATCGTTCGCGAGCGACCACCGCGGAGGGCCCTGGCTCGTGCGCGCTACTGAAAGCGGTTGCTCGTGCAGAGGCCGCGGCCGCCGAGGCGCACCGTGTGGCGGACCTGCTCGGAGACGAAGTCCCACAAGGTCTCGATGGGCCGTTCGGCGTCAGGCTCCGGGGCGTACGAGCCCGCCTCGAGGCCGGGGCCGACGCGCAGGTCGGAGAGCTTCACGCGTCGCAGTTCGGACTCGGTGATGACGCCGTTCGTGTCGACGTCCGCGTCGGCGAACGCGTCGAAGCGCAGGTGACGACCCGACCGCGCGCCCGCGCCGAGGATCGGGTCGAAGAGCGGGCGGCCGCTGAAGACGATGGGCACTTCGTTGCGGTACGCAGGCCTCACGAGGAGGCCGGTCGCGCTGCCGCTGTCGGGGAGCTCCACGGTGCAGTCGCCGTACGAGAGCACCTGCAAGAACCACCAGTCGAAGGACTTCATGGCGCCCGCGCTCTTTGCAACGCCTTTGACGCGAACGGACGCGCCCTTCTGCTGCATGGCCCGGCGATCCTCTTCGGTGACGCCGCCGCCGAGGGTCGACGACACGCGCGCCGGGTTCACCGTGAACGTGAAGCCGCCCCAGCGCCGTGCGACGACGTCGGGCGCGGTCACGACGATCTTCGAGCCCGGGAGCGCGTGGTCCACGAGCACGTAGGGCGCTCCGGCGAGCGGGATCGCCGTCGCGCTCGTCTCGCCGAGGCCCGCCGCGCCCACGTGAACGAGGAAGCGATCGAAGGTGATCGACGACGTGCGCGCGTCGGCAAACGAGTCCGCCTCGAGGCCCTCTTCGATCGAGATGTCGCCCTGGGTCTCGACCTCGACGACCCCAAGCGGTGTCGGCTCCGTGGAGAAGCAGCCCGCCAGCAGGAGCAGCGCGACGAGGGCGGGGAAGAGCGAGCGCGGCACGGGCATCGAAGCGTTCGGGGACCCTCTTGGCCTTCGCACAGCGACGCTTCGCCTGCAAGATTCCATGAAAACGCGCCTGCGAATTCGCAACCGGAGGCGATGACACCACCTCGTCACCGCGAGCGGGCCCCCGTACCAGGCCGAAATCCGCTAGGCTCCCCCGCGTGTTGGACCTTGCGCTTGCAGCAGCGCTGATCGCCCTGAACGGCTTTTTCGTCGCCGCCGAGTTCGCCTTCGTGAAGGTTCGAGCCACGCGCGTCCAAGCGCGTGCGCGCCGTGGTGACAACCGAGCGGTGGCCGCCGGCGACGTGCTGAAGCGCCTCGATCGCTACCTCTCGGTCACTCAAGTGGGCATCACGCTCGCGAGCCTCGGCCTCGGCTGGGTAGGCGAGCCGCTCACCGAGCGCGCGGTCGTCGCGCTCGTCGGTGCGAACGCTGCCTTCGAGCACAGCCACGCGCTCCACATCGTCGCCACCGCGCTCGGCTTCACGGTGCTCACGCTCGCGCACGTGCTCCTCGGCGAGCTCGTGCCGAAGCTCGTCGCGATCCAGCGCAGCGAGGCGACCGCGCTCGCGTCGGCGATCCCGCTGCGGCTGCTCCGCTTCCTCTTCTGGCCTCTGCTCTTCGTCCTCGAGATCGGCAGCCGCATCGTGCTCAAGCCCTTCGGTCTCGCCGCGGACCTCGCGCACGAGGGCGCTCTTTCGGAGGAGGAGATCTTGGGTCTGCTCGTGGCGAACACCGCCGCGGGCGAGCACAACCAAGACAAGCGTTTGCTCTTCGAGCGCGTGTTTCGCTTCGGCATCCGCACGGCGAAAGACGCGATGATCCCCCGCGTGGACATCGCCGCGCTGCCGGTCGACGCGAGCGGGCACGAGGCGCTCGCGACGATTCGGCGCCAGGGTTACTCGCGCTTCGTGCTCACGCGCGGGCGCAGCTTCGACGAGGTCGTGGGGTACTTCTACGCGAAGGACCTCCTCACGCGCGCGGACGCCGAAGAGCTGAAGACCCTGAAGAGCTTGCGCCGCGACATCCTCTTCGTGCCCGAGACGCGAGGGCTCCTCCAAGTGCTCCGCGAGATGCAAGAGCACCAGCTGCACATCGCGATCGTCGTCGACGAGTACGGCGGCACGAGCGGCCTCGTCACCATGGAAGACCTCCTCGAGGAGATCGTCGGCGAGATTCGCGACGAGCACGACGAGGAGCCGCCGCACGTGCAGGAGGTACGGCCTGGTCTCTGGGACGTCGATGCACGCGCGACGCTCGAAGAGCTCCGCCCCATCGGCGTCGTCGTGCCCGAAGACGAGGCCACGCAACCCGTGGGCGCTTGGCTCGCGAGCCACCTCGAGCGCTTTCCGCGGCCTGGGGATGCCGTGGCGCTCGGCGACGACTACCGCATCGCCGTCGGAACCGTGCACCGGCGCCGCATCACGCGCGCCCGCCTCGAGCGCGTCGACGCCGCAGCGGACGACGACACCTGAGCGACGTTTTCGTATTTCGACATACAGCCTTCAACTAGGCGTATGGCTAGCGAGCCCCCTCGCGCAACGCACGCGCTCCCTGTTAGGGGTTGCGCATGCGCATCGCTCGCCTCTCGCTTTCCGGTCGTGCCACCCCCGCCTACGCGTCGGTCGTCGACGACGAGGCCGAGCTCTTCGACGCCGCTCCGTGGCTCGGCGGCAAGGCGACCGGCGAGCGCGTGGGGTTCCGCGAGGAGATGCTCCTCGCTCCGGTCGAGCCCTCGAAGATCCTCTGCGTCGGCCGCAACTACGCCGCCCACGCCAAGGAGCTCGGCCACGACCTGCCGAGTGAACCGCTCCTCTTCTTCAAGCCACCAAGCGCGGTCGTGGGGCCCGGCGACGACGTGCTCATGCCCGCGGTCTCGGAGCGCGTGGACCACGAGGCGGAGCTCGCGCTCGTGATTGGAAAGCGTGCGAAACACCTCACGCGCGCGAACGCCCTCGAGCACCTCGCAGGCTTCACCGCCGCGAACGACGTCACGGCACGCGACCTTCAAAAGAAGGACGGACAGTGGGCGCGCGCGAAAGGCTTCGACACCTTCTGCCCGCTTGGGCCGTGGGTCGAGACGGTCTTCGACGAGGCCCGCTTCGGGAACATGGTCGTGAGTTGCACCGTCGACGGCGTGGAGCGCCAGCGCGGGTTCACCGAACACATGATCTTCGATGTCGCGACGGTGCTCGTCTACGTGAGCGCGATCTTCACGCTCGAGCCCGGCGACGTCATCCTCACGGGAACGCCCGAGGGGGTGGCACCGCTCGACCATGGGGCACGGTGCACGGTGCGCATCGAGGACCGGAGCGGCACGGAGATCGTCGCCCTCTCGAACCGCTTCATGCGTGCATGATGCATCTAGTCTCCTCGCCGCGGCTCACCTTCGCGCTCGTGGCGATGAGCGCCGCGCTCGCCGTCTTCGTCGCAAGCCGAGACGCTCGCCTTCCCTGCCGTAGCGGTCTCGTTCCGCACGGCGCGCGCTGTTGCGCCGAGCTCGCCGGCCCGAACGCGTGCACCTCCGGCATCGACACACGCCTCGCTGTGCCCCCCGCGCGCGTGCGCTTCGCGGGCGGCAACGTCGAGCTTCGGGGGCAAAGTTTCGAGCGATCGTCCGCGCGGAACGTCGCGATCGACCTCGAGTCTTTTCTGCTCGCGCGCGAGGAAGTGCGCTGCGCCGACGCGCTCGCCGTGCTCGGGAGCGACGCGTCTGCGGTCACGGCCAAACTGTGCGCCGGAGACGCGAGCCGCGCCGCCGGAGGTCTTCGCTTCGCCGACGCCGAGCGCATTTGCGCAGCACTCGAGGGCCGCGTGCCCACCGAGCAAGAGTGGGAACGCGCCGCGGGCAGCGGGGGTACGCGCTACCCCTGGGGCGAAACCGGGGCCACGTGCCGCGCCGCCGTGTGGGGTCTCGCGACGGGTCCCTGCGGCCACGGCCTCGACGGCCCCGACACGGCAGGAGCACGACCCGGTGGCGCGAGCCCCGAAGGCCTCGTGGACCTCGCGGGCAACGTCGCCGAGTGGGTTCGCACGAGCGAAGGACCCGCGGTGAAGGGCGGCGACTTCACGAGCTACGACGCCTCGAGCCTGCGCGTGCTCGCACGGCGCACGCCGCCGCCCGAGGTCGCCGACGCGCGCCACGGCGCCCGCTGCGCCTTCGAGACCGCCCGATAGACCGACGCTCGATCGGAGCGGGGCCGGGGCCCTGCGACCCACTCAATAAGCCTCGGAGCGGGGCCGGCGCCCTGCGACCCACTCAACAGGCCTCGGAGCGGGGCCGGGGCCCTGCGACCCACTCAAC
>CAIOHM010000455.1 GCA_903858055.1 uncultured delta proteobacterium | reverse complement strand
GCGTCCACGTCCTCGATCTCGCGCGCGCCGTCGTCGTCGCTCTTCTCGCTGCCCACCGAGGAGACGAAGTACGGCGCGACGCCGAGCGAGCGGACGTCTTGATCGACCTGGTAGAGCTCCTCGTACTCGGCCGACTCGGAGAGGTTCCAGTCGATGACCGTGACGCGCGCCTGCGAACCGCGGCGCGGCGTGATCGTGACACGCGCGGCGCCGTGCTCCTCCTCCCACTGGGTCTGGATGTCGAAGGGGCGACAGTCGGGGAACTTGGTCTCGAGGCGCGCGAGCATGCGCGGAACGGCGGCCTCGACCTTGGCGTGATCGCGCAGGTCGTCGCGGCCGAAGCCCGTGACGCGGATCCATTCGGAGAGGAAGCGCGAGTCGAGGCGGCGATCGAGCTTCGCGAGCGTTCGCTTGCCGTGGCGAAGCTTGTCCGCGAAGCGGAAGAGCGGCTCACCGGAGAGGAGCGGGCCCTTCCCCGCACGCACCGCGACGCCCTCGACGCCGTGCTCGAGGAAGAGGCGATCGAGCGCCGCGCCGTCCTTCAGGTAGTACTCCTTCTTGCCGCGCTTCACGCGGTAGAGCGGCGGTTGTGCAATGTACAAGTACCCGCGCTCGATGAGCTCCGGCATCTGCCGGTAGAAGAACGTGAGCAGCAGCGTGCGGATGTGGCTCCCGTCGACGTCGGCGTCGGTCATCAGCACGATGTGGTGGTAGCGGCACTTGTCGGCGTCGAAGGAGTCCTTGCCGATGCCGCAGCCGAGCGCGGCGATCAGCGTGCCGATTTCGGCGGACGAGAGCATGCGATCGAGGCGCGCACGCTCGACGTTGAGGATCTTGCCCTTGAGCGGGAGGATCGCCTGGTACTTGCGGTTGCGGCCCTGCTTGGCGGAGCCGCCTGCGCTGTCTCCCTCGACGATGTAAATCTCGGCCTGGGAGGCGTCTTTGGTCTGGCAGTCGGCGAGCTTGCCCGCGAGCGTCGTGATGTCTTGCTGGCCCTTGCGCACGACCTCGCGCGCCTTGCGGGCGGCGTCGCGGGCGCGGGAGGCGAGCACGGCCTTCTCGATGATCTTGCGGCCCGTGGCCGGGTTCTCCTCGAGGAACTGCGCGAGCTTCTCGCCGACGCGGTTTTCGACGATGACGCGCACCTCGCTCGACACGAGCTTCGACTTCGTCTGCGAGTCGAACGAGGGGTCCGGGTGCTTCACGCTGATGACCGCGCAGAGACCCTCGCGGATGTCTTCGCCGGAGAGGCCGTTCTTGGCGTCCTTCAGGAGGTTCTGCCCCTGCGCGTACGCGTTGAAGACGCGCGTGAGCGCCGAGCGCAGTCCCGTAAGGTGCGTGCCGCCGTCGCGGTTTGGCACGTTGTTCGTGAAGCAGAAGACCTGCTCCGAGTACGACGAGTTCCACTGCAGCGCGACCTCGACCGCGATCGGTGTGGTGCCGCCTTCGGGCACCTCTTCGCAGACGATGTGCACGACGCGATCGTGGGCCGGCTCCTTGTTCTTGTTGAGGAGCTCGACGAACTCGCGGATGCCGCCGCGGTATTCGAATTGCTCGCGACGCGGCTCGCCCTCTTCGACGCGCTCGTCCGTGAGCGTGATGACGAAGCCCGCGTTGAGGAACGCGATCTCGCGCAGGCGCGCAGCGAGCAGGTCGTAGGCAAACGTGATGGTGCTGAAGATCTCGGCGTCCGGCTTGAACGTGAGCTTCGTGCCCGTTTTGTCGGTCTTGCCGATCGCGGCGAGCGGCTTCTGCGGCACGCCCTGGCGGTACTCCTGCACGTGCACGGAGCCCTCGCGCTTGATCTCGACCTTGAGCCACTCGCTGAGCGCGTTGACCGCCGAGATGCCGACGCCGTGGAGACCTGCCGAGACCTTGTAGCTCGAGTGGTCGAATTTGCCGCCCGCGTGGAGCACCGTGAACACGACCTCCGCCGCCGAGACGCCCTTCGCGTGCATGCCCACGGGGATGCCGCGCCCGTCGTCTTCCACCGTGACCGAGCCATCCGCGTGGATGGTGATCTCCATGTGCTTGCAGTGGCCCGCCAGGTGCTCGTCGACCGCGTTGTCGACGGCCTCCCAGATCATGTGGTGCAGCCCCGAGCCGTCGTGGACGTCGCCGATGTACATGCCCGGGCGCTTGCGCACCGCTTCGAGACCCTCGAGGACGGTGATGCTCTCGCTTCCGTAGGTGGCGGGCGCGGGTGCATTCGTGGGGGCTTCGACGTTCATACGACTCCTTCGGACGGGGTCTTCGAACTAGCCCGAAAGGGCCCGCGCTGCAAAGACCTCGTGCGTGTTTCTCGCGAGGAAATTCTCAGGTCAGGAGCCCTTCGGGCGCAGCTCGCCGGCGCGCACTTCCACGTCGACGCGATCGCCCGGCGCGAGGTCCTCCGGCGTGGCGATGAGCTCTGCACGTGTCGTCGTCAAGAACACCTGGCTCGCCTCGCGGGCGAGGTGCTCGAAGAGCTGCGCGGTGCGGGCGCGATCGAGCTCGCTCGAGACGTCGTCGAGGAGCACGAGGGGCCTCACGCCTCGCAGGCGCGCCGTGAGCTCCACCTCCGCGAGCTTGAGCGCGAGGGCGATCGTGCGGTGTTGGCCTTGCGAACCGTGGCCGCGCGCGATGCGCTCCGACAAGGCGATTTCCAGGTCGTCACGCTGCGGGCCCACGGTCGCCATGCCGCGTACGGCGTCGACGGTGCGGCGCTCCTCGAGGTGCCGGCGAAAGGAGTCTTCACCCTGCTCGCGCGGCGTGTAGGCAAGCGTGAGCGGCTCGGCGGCGGGCGCGAGGCGATCGTGAACGGCTTTGGCGAGCGGGAGGTACTCGGCGCACACGCGCGTGCGGGCCTCGAAGAGCCGGAGCCCGTGCCGCACGATGATTGCCTCGTAGGCTTCGAGCTCGCGGGCCTCGGCGCCGCGGGCGATGAGCAATTTCAGGCGCGCGCGCTGCGCCTTCGCGTGACCGAGGAGCGCCTCTTCGAGCGAAGGATCGGCGTGGAGCGCCAGGCGATCGAGGAGCTGGCGCCGCGGTTGACCGGGCCCTTGCGAGATCTCGAGCACGCCCGGGTGGAAGACGACGGTGGGGGATCGGAGCGCGTAGCCCGCGAGGCTCGTGGGCCGCTTGCCGTCGATGCGGAGCTGGCGGCTGCCTGCGCCGATGATGGCGTCGTGCACGCGCTCTTCGCCGTCTTCGGCGAGACGCAAGCGAAGCTGGGCCCGCGCCTGCCCCGTGCGCAGGAGCTCCGGGAGCTTCGTCGTGCGGAAGCTCTTGCCTGCGCAGCCGACCGCGATGGCCTCGAGGACGTTCGTCTTCCCCTGGCCGTTCTCGCCGAAGAGCACCGTGAAGCGGTGGCCGGGCTCGAGCGTCGCGCGTGCGAGGTTGCGGAAGTCGAGCGTGTCGAGGCGGCGAAGGCGGAGCGCGGCCGACATGCGCTCAGATGCGCATCGGCATGACGACTGCGAGGAAGCTGCGCTCGCCGACGGGCTTCACGATGATCGGGTCGAGCTCGCCGTTCAAGTCGATCGTGACCTCGTCCTCCGAGAGCGCCGCGAGGACGTCGAGGAGGTACTTGCCGTTGAGCCCGACCTGCACAGGCGTCCCTTCGTAGTCGACGGGGAGCTCGTCGAAGCCTTCGCCTACGCCCGGCGATTCGCTGGCGATGCGCACGACGCCTTCACCGAGCAAGAGGCGCACGCCGCCGGTCTTCTCGCTCGCGGCGACGGAGACGGCGCGGAGGGCGTCGGCGAGGGCCGCACGCGACGCACGCACGTTGCGCGTCGACTGCTTTGGGATGACCTGCGAGTAGGGCGGGAACTGCGCCTCGACGAGCTTCACGCTGAAGACGAGGCTCCCGGCCGTGAAGAACGCCGTGCTGCCCGCCGTGGTGATCGTGAGGACCGCTTCCGCGCCGTGATCCGAGATCAGGTCGTCGCACACGCGGCGGAGCTCTTGGACGGCCTTGAGCGGCACGAGGAGCGTCGCCTTCGCGCTGCTGCCTGCGCTCGTCACTTCGGCCTTCGTGAGGCGGTGGCCGTCGGTGGAGACCATGCGCACGGTCTCGCCGTCGAACTCGACGAGGGTCGAATTGAGGTGCGGGCGCGACTCGTCGGTGGAGACGGAGAAGGCCGCGTGGGCGATGAGATCGACCATCGCGCGGGCCGGAATGGTGAGCGTCGAGCCGGTGGAAGGAACCTCCGGCGGCGCGGGAAAATCCACCTCGGGGAGGCCGCTCACGGTGTAGCGGCGCGCGCCCACACCGGCCTTGAGCGTGGCGATCGATCGCTCGTTCGTCGCGAGCGAGACCGGGCCGTCGGGCATCATGCGCACGCGCTCGATGAGGTCTTTGGCGGGAAGCGCGACGACGCCCGGCGCCGAGACCTGCGCCGCAACAGCGCCGGACATGGCCATGGCGTTGTCGGTCGCGAAGAGCCGCAGCTGCGAGCCCTCGGCCGTGAAGAGCACGTTCGAAAGCGCCTGCATCGTGCTGCGGCGCTCGGTCACCGAGCCCACGCGTGCGAGGAGCTTCAGGAGGTCTTTCTTGGCGACGGTGATGTCCATGGCGTGGCCTTGGCTTCTAGGCCGCTTGAGGCCCGCAAGGGAAGCGGCACGGGCTCAAAAACCATGGCCTGAACACCTGACCCGCGCGCTCCGGATCTCCATTCTCGAAGAGAAGAGAATGATCAAGGTAGAGGTATTCGTATCAGAGCCTGTGGAGAGTGTGGAAAACGCCGGAGACCCTGGTTTTCTCCTCTCGAGACTGTGGTCGCCCTTGGGGGCTCTTCCGGGGGTTCGATCCGGACGGCTCGCCGGTAGGTTGGGGACAAAGGTTCCCCACGAGGCTGTCACCAGCGGAAGCCGCCGCTTTTCCCCAGGGTGCTGTGGAAACTTTCGACGGTTCGATCGGGCCGGTCCGCGGTCGCGGATTCAGCTCGACAAGGCGCGCGCGAGGTCGTCGACGAGGCGCCGCTTTTCGGCCTCGAAGGTCTCGGGCCCTACCTCGCCGCTGGCGCGTGCGGCTGCGAGCTCGCCGGCGTGGGCCTTTGCGAGGCTCTCGAGGGCCTCGGAAGCGGGTTTGCGGGCCTCTTCGCGCCGCGCACGCAGGGCCCAGAGCACGGTGCCCAGCGCCGCGAGGAACGCCAGCGCCGCGGCCACCCAGCGCGCGGGACCGGGCGTCGGCAGTCCGCCCACGTGGAGCGTGAGCGTCGTGGCCGGGGGCTCGTCGCGACGGAAGGACTTTTCGGTGACGAGCACGCGTTGGCCGCGCGCGTCGGAGCCCTCTTGCGGCGTCGTGAAGCCGTCGACTTGGAGCGTGTTGCCCGGACCCGCGACGGCCATGGCCCGCGCGACCGCGACGTGGGGCGGGAGGCCGATCGCGAGGTCCACGTTGGCGGTCTCGCCGTAGGGAAGCTGCCACTGGTACTCGAGCGTCGACTCGCCCGGCGGGAAGGTGCCGCGGAGCTTCGCGACGCCGTCGACGAGGGCGATCGTGCGGTCGCTCATCGATTGCTGCGCGGAGAGCGCCGTCGCGCCGGTGGGCAGCGCGAGCGGGAGGTCGTTCGCGAAGAAGGCGTTGCGGCCAAAGTTGTACGCCACGATCGCCTGCTGGATGATCACGCGATCGTCCTTTACGTCGACGAGCGCGACGACCTGCATCGCGATGAGCGCTTCGTCGACGTTCGTGGTGACGGGCACCACGTGGAGGCGCACGCGGTGGCCTACGTTGTCGGGCAAGCGGAAGGGCGTGGCCGCGAAGCTCGCGGGCCCTTCTTGTGCCGAGATTCGGTACGCGATCGCCGACTCGGTGCCGAGGCCGTCGAGGCGCAGCGAACCTTCGGGGCCGGTGGTCAGCTCGCGGCGCTCGCGCTTGTCGCCCTGGGCGATGCTCTGGCGCACGATGCCGAGCGTGAACGTGCGGCCGGGCACCGGGTGGTCGTCCGCGTCGAGGAGCTCGACGACGAGCGTGCCCTTCGGCAGCGACGGATCGGGCTCGGAGCTGTCGGGGACCGGCTCGTGAAGACCCTGAATGCTCGGCGCTGCGGCACCCCCACCGACGGCGGGATGACCTGGCATTTGAGCCGCGACGGGCGCGCCCAGCGAGGTCACGGTGAGGGCGGCGGCGAGGGCCCACGCGCGGAGCCTCACGACGTCACCTCCTGCGAGGCCGAAGCGAGGGCGCCCTCGACGATGAGGCGTGCGCGCTCCCGGGCTTCGGGGCGAATGCGTGCATCTTGCAGCTGAAGGAGCCGCTTCGCTTCGGACCGGAGCTCATGGCGTACGGGGCCTTCGTCGCCTGGCAGGATCTTGCCGACCGCGACCTCGTGATCGAGATCGATGAGCGCGCGGAGGACCGCTTCGAGCTCGTCGTCGGTCGCCACGCGGGCGAGCGAAGGCAGCTCGCGCACCTCCTCGAGAACATCTTCCGAGGCGAGCTCGTGCAGCGAAGACCAGAGCGCCGAGACCGCGCCCAGCAGCGCCGTGCCCACGAGCACGAGCGCCGCGAGGCCGCGACCGCCGAACACGCCCGCGAGCGAAGCGATCCCCGCAACGAAGAGCACGAGGAGCAGCGCGAGGGAGCGGCCTGTCATGGCGCCTCTCCGGCCGCGGCCGCCGAGCTCGCTCGCACGAAGGGGTCGTGGAGCGCGTAGGAGGGCATGCTCGCGACGAGGAAGCCGATGACGACGCTCGCGACCACGGCCGCCGCCGATCGCGTGTAGGCGAAGACGCGCGACTCCTCCGGTGCCGGTTCGGGCCACATGCAGAGCACGGCGCCGAGCACCATGACGATGCCTCCGAGCCAGATCCACGAGGTGAGCGGGTTCACGTGCGCCTGAATCGTCGCGACCTTGGTCTCGGGGTTGATCGTGCCCACGACGAGGTAGAGGTCGTCTGCGGCCGCGTGGACCATCGCGACCTCGGTGGTCGGCGACTGCGGCATGCGCTTGTAGATGAACTTCGCAGGGCTGTGCCTGCCCACGGGCTTGCCTGCGCGCACGACGCCGATGTCGGCGAAGATCATGCGCTTCGAGGCGTCGACCTCCATGCGAGGTCCCTCGTAGGTAAGCGTGTAGGGTGCAAGCTCCAGCGAGGCGCCGGGCGCGAGCGTGGCTTCGCGCGTGACCGACCAGCTCTTGCCCGTGAACCCGAGGAACATGAGCACGATGCCGAAGTGCACCACGTAGCCGCCGTAGCGACGGCGCGCCTGGGTGGCGAGCGCGAGCACGGTCGCGAAAACGCCAGGAATCAGGCCGAAAAACCACAGCGTGCGCTCCATGCCTCCGAGGGCGCCCGAGCGTGCGCGCGCGCGCAGCAGCGTGGCGAACTCCTGCGTGATGACCGCCGCGTTGAAGGCGCAGAGCGAGGTGCCAAGGATGGGGACGATCGTACCGAAGCCTTGCAGCGCCGCGCCGAGCGGGCCTGCGTAGAGGCGCTCGCCGGGGACGAAGGGCGCGCAGCCGAAGCGCGCGCCGAGGGTGCCGTGGACGATCGCGACGAGGAGCGCTGCGCCCACCGGGAACACGAAGGCGTTCTTGAGGGCCTTCTCGCTGGTCTTGCGCCAGCCGAAGAGCGAGCCCGACCCCATGAGGAAGAAGAGCAAGAGCCCGAGCGGCTGCACCCACGCGTTGTAGTGGGGCGGCGCCACGGTGACTTTCTCGCCGGCAAGCAGCTCGCCGAAGAGCGGGAACAGCGTGGCGACGAGGATGACACCGAGCATGCCGATGAGACCCCAGTTGTTCATGAGGAACGTGAACTCGCGCGAGAGGAAGCTCTCGACCACGGGCCGCTCCGCGCGCACCTCACCGCCCGCCAAGCGCCGGTGCACGAGCTCGGTGGCCGCGAACGAACCGCCGCCGCCGACCAAGGCGAAGAGCGCCACCTTCGCCGTCATGGGGAGCGCGAGCTTGTGGATCGCGACGAGCCCGGGAGCGAGCACGAGCAGCGTGAAGAGCCACGCGCCGAGCGCCGCTTTGCGCTGGGCGAGCGTGGCGGGCAAGCCGCGGAGCTCGGGCCAACGCCACGCCACGAGGCCCGACCACACGAGGAAGAGCAGCCCCATGTACACGGCGAAGTAGCCGCCGATCGACGACTGCGCGAACGAGTGCACGCTGGCGATGAGCCCCGAGCGCGTGAGGAACGTCCCGAAGATCGTCATGAAGAACGTGAGCCCCACGAGCACGACGTTCCACACGCGGAAGAGGCCGCGCCGCTCTTGGATCATCGTCGAGTGGAGGAACGCGCTCGCCGTGAGGAGCGGCATGAACGCGGCGTTTTCCACGGGATCCCACGCCCAATAGCCGCCCCAGCCGAGCTCCTCGTAGGCCCAGAGCATGCCGAGCACGTTGCCGATCGTGAGGAAGGTCCATGCAAAGAGCATCCATCGACGGACGGCGAGGAGCCAGCGGTCCCCGAGCTCACCGGTCACGAGCGCCGCTGTCGCGAACGCGAAGGGCACCGCGCACCCGACGAAGCCCACGTAGAGGCTCGGCGGGTGGATGATCATGTAGAAGTTCTGGAGGAGCGGGTTCAGCCCCTCGCCGTCGGCGCGGCCTGCGGCGACACCCGTGGCGAAGGGGTTCGCCGAGAAGAGCATCAGCACGCCGAAGAAGCCGACGATGCTCATGAGCGTGGCGAGGATCCACGGCTGCTGGCGGCGCTCGCGCAGGCCCTGCGAGGCCACGAAGGCGGCGATGTAGAGGCTCGAGAGGAAGAGCCACCAGAGGAGCGACCCGTCTTGGCCGCCCCAAAGGGCCGTGACCAAGTAGCCGAGCGACATGCTCCGATCCGAGTAGCGGGCCACGTAGCGGAGGCGGAAGTCGTGCGTGAGGAACGCGTAGGCGAGGGAGCTCACCGCCGCCGCGATGAGCGCCACGGTCCCGTAGGCGCCATGCCGCGCGGCCACGAGCAGGCGCAAGCGACCGGTCACGCCGGCGACGACCGAGACCGAGAAGGTGTAGGCGGCGGCGAGGAGGACCGCGAGGAGGATCGCGGTGCCGAAGGTGGGGAGGGTCCAGCTCATGCGTTCCGTGGGCGAGGGATTACGGTGCTGCTTTGGGGCAAACGCCGCGCCACGGGAAGGGACCTAGCCCGGAATGGCGCGCGGGGCGATGTTCCGTTGGTGCCGAGAGCCGGCTCGGAAAACGTCGCGCCGCAGGGAGGCGGTGAGCGGGAACCCTCTTGGCAGCGCCGCCCTGGAACGAGCGCGGCACGGGGGGAGGGCTTGCCCGCTTGGGTCGTGCGTCGGCACCGCACGCGGGGCTGGGCCTGTCCGCGCAGGAGGGCACCTTGCGGAGTCCGAGCGCGCTGCCCATGCATTCTGCAAGCGACCACCGTCGGCAGGGCTCGTCGCTCCGGCGTAGGCGAGCACGAGGCGCGCGCGATCCTGAACGCGAAGCGAAGGTGGGTACGAAGCAAGCGTGGGGCCCCACCGGAGCGGGCAGACCCAGCCCGGCGTGCGGGGCCGAGGCGATGGCGTGCCGTGGCTCCGGCGGCGGAGGAACGAGGCCCTTCCTTGCGAGGGGCGAATTCGAGTACCTCAGGGGCCATGAAGAGCGGCGCGTCTCAGGTGCGCTTCGTCCTCGTGACGGGCAAAGGCGGCGTGGGCAAGTCCACGGTGGTGGCCTCGCTCGCGAAGGCGCACGCCAAGGCCGGCCGTCGCGTGCTCGTGGCGCTCTGCAACGTGAAGGAAGGCCTCTCGAAGCTCCTTGGCTGCGCGCCGCTCGACGCCGACGTGCGCCCGCTCGCGCCAGGCATTTGGGGCGTGAACATGGAGCCCGAGCGTTGCGTCGAGGAGTACGGCGCCATGACGCTCCACTCGAAGACGCTCTACACGCTGCTCTTCGACAACCGCTACGTGCGCACCTTCCTGCGCGCCGTGCCCGGTCTCCACGAGTGGTCCATGCTCGGCAAAGCGTGGTGGCACACGACCGAGACGCGCGACGACGGCTCGTTCACCTACGACGTCGTGATCCTCGACGCGCCCGCCACGGGCCACGGCCTCGACATGCTCCGCGTGCCGAAGGTCATCGTCGACGTGGTGCCGCCGGGCATTCTGCGCCGCGACGCGGAGAAGGCGTGGGATCTCTTCCGCGACCCGGCGCGCTGCCAGGTGGTGCTCGTGACCCTCGCCGAAGAGATGCCCACGACCGAGACCCTCGAGCTCGCCGCCGCGCTCCAGGGTGATCTGGGTATTCCCGTGGGCCGCCTCGTCGTGAACGGCGTGACCACGCCGCTCTTCTCGCGCGAGGAACGCGAGACGCTCATCGCCGCCGGTGCCGCCGACCACACGCCGGGCACCGACCTCGACGAAGGCTTGCGCGAAGCGGCCGCCGCGCGCAGCGAGCGCGAGACGCAGCAAGCGCGCCAGATGAAGCGCCTCGCGGAAGGCCTCGGCCTGCCCACGACGTACCTGCCGTTCCTCCTCGACGGCGCCACGACCCCCGCGTCGACCGACGTGCTCGCGAAGCGCTTCCTCGACGGCTGGCTCGTCTAGCGGGGGCATGCTCCCGTCGCTTTGGGTCGTTCGCTCTTTTTTCAGCAGCCAGCGAGCAGGGGCACCGTTCACGGAGCGCCGCCGATCGCCTGGTCGCCGCGCCGCTCGTGCGCGTCATCGGTCGCCATCGTTCGCGCTTGCGGAACAATGAGTGGCACGATCGTGCCCTTCCGCCGCTTGCCGCCGTGCTTAGGCTTCGGGCCGACGCGAACCCCGTAGCGACTCCCTCGCCGCGCCACGTTCGACGCCTCGGAAGATCCCCGCCATGTCCTCGAAGCTCTTCTCCTCCCACAAGCTCGGCCGTGTCGAGCTCCAGAACCGCATCGTCATGGCCCCCATGACCCGCAACCGCGCCATCGGCAACGTGCCGAACGATCTCATGGCGACCTATTACGCGCAGCGCGCGAGCGCGGGCCTCATCGTCACCGAGGGCATCTCGCCCAGCCCGAATGGCCTCGGCTACGCGCGCATTCCCGGACTCTTCTCGGCCGAGCACGTGGCGGGCTGGCGCAAGGTGACGACGGCGGTGCACGCCGGCGGCGCGAAGATCTTCGCTCAGTTCATGCACACGGGCCGCGCCTCCCACGCGAAGAACCTCCCGGCGGGCGCCCGCGTGATCGCGCCCTCGGCGATCGCGCTCGGCCAAGACATCTGGTGCGACGACGGCGGCAACGTGCCCGCGACCACGCCCGAGGCGATGAGCGCCGACGACCTCGCGAGCACGCGCGACGAGTTCGTGCACGCGGCGCAGTGCGCGATCGACGCAGGCTTCGACGGCGTCGAGCTCCACGCGGCGAACGGCTACCTGCTCGATCAATTCCTCAACACGGCTTCGAACCAGCGCACGGACGCCTACGGCGGCAGCGTCGAGAACCGCGCGCGCTACGTGCTCGAGGTCGCCGCCGCGGTGGCCGCGAAGATCGGCGCCGATCGCGTCGGCATTCGCGTGGCCCCGTACGGCGCTTTCAACGCGATGCAGGCGGACCCGGAGACCCATGCACTCTTCACGTACCTCGCGGGAGAGCTCTCGAAGCTCGGCCTCGTGTACCTGCACGTGGTCGACCACAGCTCCATGGGCGCGCCGGAGGTGAAGCCCGAGACCAAGGCCTCGATGCGTGCTGCCTTCAAGGGGACGTACGTGCTCTCGGGTGGCTACGACCGCGCCCGCGCCGAAGCGGATCTCCTCGAGGGCAAGGGTGACCTCGTCGCCTACGGTCGACCGTTCATTGCGAACCCGAACCTGCCGGCGCTCCTCGCGAGCGGCGGCGAGCTCGCGGCGCCGGACTTCGCGACGTTCTACACGCCCGGCGAGAAGGGCTACACGGACTACCCGGTCCGCGGCTGATCGCGCGAGCGAAACGCGAAAAACCGCGAGGGGCACGTGGGAGAGCCGCGTGCCCCTCGTTCGTTCTCGACCGCCCGCGAGGTGCATGTAGACCGCACGGACAAAGAGAGACGTGCGCCGACGGTCACTCGGGTTTCGCGCGCGCGGGCGAGCCTTACGGAGCACGCATGCGCTTCACTTCGCCGTGCCTCGCGGTCGTCTTCGTCTCGTCGCTCGCCCCGGCGCAAGAAGCGCTGAAGGTCGCGCCGCCGCCGGAGGCGAAGCCCGTGGCGGCCGCGCCGAAGATCGCGGGGGCGCCGGCCATCGCGAAGGTGAGCGACGGCACCACCGCGGCCGTCTCGGCGGGCGGGCTCTTCGGCACGGGCAACGCGAAGATCCTCGCGGGCTCCGTGAGCGGGGTCTACGAGACGCGCCTTGGCGACTGGGGCGCGGCCGCCTCGCTCGTGGGCAACTACGGCCAGGGTGCGCCCGCCGGGAAGCCCATCGCCGTGAACACGGAGAACGTGCAAGCGCGCCTCCGCGGCGATCGCTTCCTCACGGACGACGTGGCCATCTTCCTCCTCAGCACCTCCCGCTACGACCGCTTTCAGGGGCTCGATTTGCGCGAGAACATCGACCCGGGCGCGCGGCTCCTCCTCGTGCGCGAGGCGGCCCACGCGACCTGGGCCGAGCTCGGCTACGACCTGCAGATCGACGTACGCCGCGACGAAGCGCGCGACGTGATCGCCGCGGACGGCACGACCTCGCGCCTCGACAAGACGGCCGTGCAGCACGGCGTGCGCGTCTTCGTGGGGCGCCGCGAAGCCCTGCGCGACGACGTCACGCTCTCGGTCGGCGTCGAGTACCTGCAAGACGTGACCGACGCCGAGCGCTTCCGCGTGGTCGGCGAAGGCGTGTGCGCCGCGCGCCTTTCGGGAGGACTTTCCCTGGGCCTCGGCGCCACCGCCCGCTACGAGCGCACGCCGCTCCCGGGCAAAGAGCGGCTCGACACGACCTCGACGCTGAGCCTCGTCTACGCCTTCAGCGACGCGAAGCGATGAGCCTCGGCGACGACTTCCGCGCCTTCGCGCTCAAGGGCAACGTCGTCGACCTCGCGGTCGGCGTGATCATCGGAGGCGCGTTCGGGAAGATCGTGACCGCGCTCGTGAACGATCTCGTCATGCCCTTCGTGGCCCTCGCGCTCCCGAGCGGCGACTGGCGCACCGCGGGCCTCGTGCTCCGCCACGGCGCCGAAGCGAAGGACGACGTGGTGCTCCGCTACGGCGATTTCCTCGCGACGACGATCGACTTCCTGGTCATCGCCTTCGCGCTCTTCGTCGTCGTCACGAAGCTCGTGCGGGCGCGCGCTGCGACCGAAGATGCCCGCTAACGCCCCGCGGCCAGGTACTTCTTCACGGCCT
>CAIOHM010000454.1 GCA_903858055.1 uncultured delta proteobacterium | reverse complement strand
GTGAGCACGCCGCGCAGGTAAGTTCGCCACGTGAACGCGTCACCCACGAGCGGCAGCTCGGCTCCGGCTGCGACGGAGGCGGGGCCGAGGGGCAGGCGTAGGCCGAGTCCGCCGTTCAAGCGGGCTTCGCCTTCGCCGATCGGCCGCGCGCCACGCAGCGTGGGCACGAGCTGAAGGAGACCGAGCGGCAACGTCGCCGCGGCAGACCCCCACACCTCGTTGGGGTTCATGGGGTCCACCACCGGGCGCGCGACGTGCAGGCGCTCCCCGGCGCGCGAGGACGTGTGCGCGTGATCCGCGAGCGCGTGCGCGGAACCGGCCTCGACCTCCGCGTTGACGATGCCCAAGCGAAGCGAAGCAAAAAGCCAGGGCATCGCCATCGCGTGGCCCATGCCGAGCTCGTCTTGTGCGCTTCCCGTGGGCAGCGTCGCGCCGACCCCGACGCCGACTTCGAGCGTGCGATCGAAGAGCGAGACGATGGGAACGTCTGCGCGCACGCCCACGTCGCCGAGCCCGACGGAGGTCGAACCGCTCCGGTCGATGCGGTAGCTCGGCACGACCACGCCGTAGCGCGCGCCGCCCGCGCGGACCTTGAGGGCGAGCGAAAGCCCCTCGTAGTCGCCGCGCCCTTGCGCGCGGTCGAAGCGCCCGCCGATCACCGTGGCCGAGGCCGTGAAGCGCGAGCCCTCCGAGGGATCGAGCACCTCGCCGTGGCAGGCTTGCGCGTGTGCGGAGCGGTCGCTGACGACGAGCGAGAGCAGCGAGAGGGCGAAGACGAGCGAGGGCGAACGCATGGCAAGCCTTCTAGCGAACGGGAAGGCGTGCGGTCGACTTCTCGCGGTCGCGTCGCCGCGGCGAATCGTCGCAGCGTCGATGCACGGCGGCTGCGGAGCGAACGGCCCGCTACGCCCGCGGGACGATGGCCGCCATGAGGCGACCTGCGTTCGCGCCGTCTCGGCGGTACGAGAAGAACCGCTCGGGTTCGCAGCGCGTGCAGCCCGGCACGTCGTCGACTTGGCCCTCGCCGAGGCCGAGCATGCGGAGCTGGGCACGCACCGCGCGGCGCAGATCGACGTGCGGTTTGGGGCCGTACTCGCGGTGAACGATCGACGCCGCGCTGACCGGGACCAGCGCCTCCACGACCTCCTCGCCTACCTCGAAGCAGCGGGCGCAGAGGCAGGGGCCGATGGCCGCGCGGACGTCTACGGGCCGCGCGCGCAGGAGCGCGAAAGCCTCCGCGACGATCCGCGCGTGGACGCCCCGCCAGCCTGCATGAATCGCCGCCACACGCCCGGTCTCGCGATCGGCCATGAGGATCGGCACACAGTCTGCCGTGCGGATGACGGGCGTGATCTCGGCGTGTTCGGGCCCGAGCACGAGCGCGTCGGCCTCGAGCGCGAAGTCTGCGGCGGGCTCCGTCACCACGGCGCGCCCATGAACCTGCTTCACGCGGAGCACGGAGGCGACCGGTCGACCGAGCGCGCCAAGGAACCCGGCGAGGTGCTCCGGAGCCGAGGGGGAGGGCCCTTCGTCACCGGCGGGCGAGGCCCAGCGCGTCGAAAAACCATGCAGAAAACCTGCCTCGGCGAGCAGCGGAGAGGTGAGCGCGAGCGCG
>CAIOHM010000453.1 GCA_903858055.1 uncultured delta proteobacterium | reverse complement strand
CCCCCGCCGGCGCCCTCCCGAGCGAGCGCACGCCCCTCTCGCCCATGCGCAAGACCATCGCGCGTCGCCTCAGCGAGTCGAAGCGTGAGGTCCCCCACTTCTACCTGCGCATCGACCTCGACGCCGCGAAGCTCGTCGCCGCGCGCGAAGAGCTCGTCAGCGCGCTCGCCGCCGAGGCCAAGGGCGGTGATGCGCCGGAGAAGCCCTCGATCAACGACTTCATCCTCTGCGCCGTGAGCCGCGCCCTCGTGCAGGTGCCCGAGTGCAACGCGAGCTTCGACGGCGATGCGATCCTCACGCACAAGCGCGTGGACGTCTCGGTGGCCGTCGCCGTGCCCGAGGGTCTCGTGACGCCGGTCGTGCGCAACGCGAACGAGCGCTCTCTTTTGGCGATCCACCGCGAGGTCAAGCGCCTCGCGGCGAAGGCCAAGGCCACGAAGCTGCAGCCCGAGGAGATGAGCGGCGGGACCTTCAGCGTGTCGAACCTCGGCATGTTCGGCATCGACGAGTTCGCGGCCGTCATCAACCCGCCCGAGGGCGCGATCCTCGCGGTCGGTCAAGTGCGCGACGAGCCCGTCGTGAAGAACGGCGCCGTGGTGCCTGGAAAACGCCTCGCCATGACGCTCTCGTGCGATCACCGGGTCATCGACGGTGCGGTCGGCGCGCGCTTCCTCGCGGCGCTCCGGAGCCTCCTCGAGAACCCGGTGCGACTCCTCGCAGGCTGAAACCCCGGACGCGCACGGAGCGTCACGCCGTTCGCGCGCGCTCGGGCGGCCTGCTATCACGTCGTCCGTGGCTTACCGGCTCGCTCACCTCTCCGACCTCCACGTGCTCGCGCTCGACGGCGTGGGCTGGAAGCGCTTTTTGAACAAGCGCGTCTCCGGTCTCGCGAACATCCGCGGAAACCGTTCGCACCATCACAAGCCGGCGCTCGTCGAGCGCTTGCTGCGCGGCCTCGCGCAAGCGAAGGCCGACCACGTGGTCGTCACCGGGGATCTCACCAACCTCGCGCTCGAGTCGGAGTTCGAGGCCGTGCGCGCCATGTTCGATCGCCACGGGCTCGCAGGGCCGCACGTCACGGTTATTCCGGGCAACCACGACGCCTACACGCGCGGCGCGCACCGGTCCCGACGCTTCGAGAGCTATTTTTCGGAATACGCGGCGAGCGATCCCGCCGTCACCGAGGCGATCGACGCTCAGGGCACCTTCCCGTTCCTGCGGCGCCGTGGCCCCCTCGCGCTCTTTGGCCTCTCGACGGCGGTGCCGCGACCGCTCTTGGTCTCCTCGGGCGTCGTCGGAGACGCGCAACGCGAGCGCCTCGCCCCCCTGCGAAACCTGGCGCAAGGTGCGACCCCCGTCCTCCTCGCGCACCACCCGGTCGTCAACGTCGCCTCGCGCGTGAAGCGCACGTTGCGAGGGCTCGGCGACGCGGACGCCCTCGTCGCCGACTTCGCGTCGTTCGATCACGCGGTGGCGCTCCACGGCCACTTGCACGCCCGCATGTGGCGCAAGGCGACCACGGCGCGCGGCACCCTCGAGGTGATCGGTGCGACGAGCGCCTCCCTCGAGCACCACGACGAAGCGCGCATGGCCGGCATGAACCTCTACGACTTCGACGACGCGGGGCGCCTCACGGACGCCTTCGCCCTCGTCGTCGACGGGGAGGACCTCGTGCGCCGCGAGATCCCGCTCGTCGCGTGAAGCGTCAACGGGGAGGCTCGTGGCCGTGCCGCGCGACGACCTCGGCGTACACCCACGCGATCACGTCCTTGGTCGCTTCGACGAGCTCGCCGGTCGCACGCGGTGAGCGAATTTGCACGAGCGTAGCCTGCGGCGGTTCGGCCTCGACGATGCGCTTCGCGCGCGCACGCACGGGCTCGGGCAGCCGAAGATCCTCCGCGGCCGCGCGCAAGTGCTCAACATACGACCTGCCCCAGCCCGCCTCGAACTCGAGCAGGAGGTAGCCGTTCAGCGCCATGCCTGCGGCACGCTTGCATCCTGCAACGACCGCGCGTGGGTCCGGCGACGCGGCGACGCGGCCCACCTCGGAGAGCGCCGCACGCACCCAGCCGAGTGCGTCGAGCCGCGTGAGCCACGATCGATCGTCGGCATCGGCTTCGCTCACGGGGCTTACCCGATCTTGACGGCGTCGCTCTTCATCGCGCGGCCGTCGTGCGTGAGGATCACGAGCTTGCCCTCGGCGACCGTTTGCAGGTTCACGGGGCGTTTCCAGATGCGCGCGAGGCTGGCCAGCGTCGCTTCGCAGTAGTCGCGACGCAGGTCGAGCCCGTGATGCTCGTGGTGCAAGAAGAGCTCGCCACGGTTGCGGAAATTGGCGTCCTTCACGATGATCGTCGGGTTGCTCCCGTTCGTGAGCTGGAAGAGGAGCTTCTCCTTCACCGCCTTGAACTCGCGCGACTCGATCTCGAAGCGCTCGTGGCGCGTCGAGTGGTTGTACGTGAAGAGCTTTTGCTCGAGCGCGAACTCCGGCGTGAGGAACTCGTCGATGAACGTGACGTCGTTGTAGAGGCGGCGCACCTCGAAGATCTTCTCGCGCCCGAGCCCGAGGTGACGATCCCAGTGGCGGCGCTCCTCGAGATCCGAGCACAGCTCCCACTCGCGCCCAAACTGGCCCTTGTTCCAGCGCTCTTCGACGTAGCGGTAGAGCTCCACGCCGAGTTTGTAGGGGTTCACCGACCCGTTGGTCGCCATGACGCTCGCGTTGCGCTCGGCGTAGTCCACGACCTCCGAGGCATCGAGGATCTTCCCGGTCATGAGGTTCGAGTGCCAGTAGCTCGCCCAGCCCTCGTTCATGATCTTCGTCTGCATCTGCGGCACGAAGTAGAGGGCTTCCTCGCGCACCACGTGGAGGCACTCGTACTCCCAGCGCTCGAGCGGCGCGTGCTCGAGGAGGAACCCGAGCACGTCACGGCCCCAGTCGATGCGCAACGACTCCTTCACACGATCCGCGTCGAGCTTCTTCTTCTGCTCGGCGACGAACTCGGGAGGGTTGATGAACGACTCCATGTACGACTTCGACCTGAGCCGCGGAACTTCCGCGTTCACGTCCGGGTCGCTCTCGTCACGGCGGCGCTTCGGCTGGAAGCGCGCGTGCCAGTCGATCAGGTTCTCGATCGAGAGGCAGGAGTCCATGTATTCTTCAACGACCTGCGTACCGAGGCGCGCCATGTGTTTGCGCACGAGCTCGCCATGGTTCGCCATCTTGTCGATCCACCGGCGGTTGGGATCGTAGTTCTCGCGCGCGGCGATGGGCTCGCGCCCCGCGGGCGCGTCGAGGTCCGTCGACTTGAACGTGTAGTTGTTCTTGAAGAAGTCCACGTGGCCGCACACGTGCGCCATGACGAGCTTCTGGTCGACGAGCGAGTTGCCCTCGAGGAGGTAGGCGTACGAGGGGTGCTTGCTGGCGTCGACCGGCACGACGCCGGGGCCCAGGACGGCGGCGATCCCGGCGTAGAGGGGGGCGATCAGCTCCTCCACGAACCGGCGGTG
>CAIOHM010000452.1 GCA_903858055.1 uncultured delta proteobacterium | reverse complement strand
TCTCGACGACGCGCTCCAGCGCCGCGCCCAAGGCTACGAGGTGCCCGAGTCGTTCACGCACGGCACCTCGGAGCAGCGCATGCGCTGGCTCCGCCGCGGCTACGAGCAAGGCACGCTCGAGGCGTGCGACACGATCCGCGCGAAAGAGCTCTGAGGAGATCTCCTACGCGTCGCCCGACGCCTTGGCGCGCTTCGCTCGCGGGCGCGCGATCTTTGGCTTCGCTTCGGCGTGGGCCGCGTGCGCGACGATTTTCCGCGGCGGCAGGAGCTCGGGCTCGGTGGCGATGCGCTTCGCCATGAACACGGCGGCGTCGAGCTTTTGGAACGATCGCTTCTTGTAGAATGCAAGCGCGTTTTGGTTGTTCTCGGCGACCTCGAGCACCAGGTGGGTGAGCCCGCGCAGCTTGGCGAGGTGCTCGAGCTGCTCGAGCATGAAGCGGCCGATGCCCTTGCCCTGAAATTCCGGGTGCACCGCGAGCTCCTCTACGAAGAGCGGGCGCATCTCGCGGCGCTCGAAGTAGCGGTGGTTCATCCAGTTGTCGCTGCTGCCCGAGATCTCGAAGGTGCACTCGGCGTAGCCCACGATCTCGAGTCGCTTGGCCTGCGCGTACTCGAAGACGAGCTGTTCCACGCCTTCCTCTTCGTAGACCTCGAGGAAGCGCTTCTTCGTGCGCGGCCGCTGGTACTCGACCGTCTCGCGGTTCACGTCCCGGAAGACGAGCTTCAGGAACTCCCACACGCGGTTCAAGTCGCGGCGGTGAATGCGCCTGACACGAAGTTCGGGTTCCATGGAGGTCTCCTCTCCCAAGCGTACGCCGCGACGGCGCAGGGCGCACCCCACGCCGCACGGCACGAGCGCGCGTCAGGCAGCCTTGGCGGCGTTGCGGCCCTTGAGCCACGCCACGATCGGAGGCAGCACCGAGATCACGATGATCACGTAGACGATGCGCTCGATGCTCTTCGCGTCGAAGAGCTGACCGAGGAAGTAGCCGAGGAAGGTCATGGACGACACCCACACGACACCGCCGACGACGTTGAACTTCGCGAACGACGCGTAGGGCATCTTGCCGATGCCCGCGACGATGGGCGCGAAGGTGCGCGCGAAGGGCATGAAGCGGGCGAGGATGATGGTCTTGCCGCCGTGCTTGTCGAAGAACTCGCGGGTCGAGAGCAGGTGGTCGCGACGGAAGAAGAAGGTCTGCTCGCGCTCGTAGAGGGTCACGCCCGCGCGGCGCCCGAACGCAAACCCGACGGCGTCGCCGGCGATCGCCATGACCATGAGGATCGCGTTCATCGCGAGGAGGTTCGCCAGCGGCGAGAGCCCCATCGGGTTGACCTTCTCCGCGTACACGAGGGCGCCCGCGGTCACGAGGAGCGAGTCGCCGGGGAGGAAGAAGCCCACGAGCAGGCCGGTCTCCGCGAAGATGATCGCCATGAGGGCCGGGTACCCGCCCCACTTGATGAGCTCGTCGACGTGGCGGAGGTAGTGAAAGAGGGTCTGGAGGGCTTCCATAGGCACAGGGCCGTAGTCCGCCTCCGACGCCGTCGCAAGGAACGGCGTGCGTTTCGGACCTGGAAAAGCGCTAACGTAGCCGCCATGGGACAGCCCGTCGAACTCCCGGCCGCCGCCGCCGTCGCCGCATGCCTACGCCCGCACGGCGTGAACGTGGGCGAGGCGCCGCGACTCACGCTCCACGGCCACGGCCACTCGAACCTAACGATGGCGCTCGCCTCGAGCTCGGGGTCCATCGTGCTTCGCTCGGGTCCTCCGGGCGTCCATATTCCGTCAGCCCATGACATGGCGCGGGAATACCGGGTGATCTCGGCGCTCGCGAGCAACGCCTCGACGTTCCGGGCCGTCCCCGAGCCGCTGGCCTTCGTGCCTCCGCCGAACCCATTCGAACGGCCCTTCTACGCCATGAGCCTCGTCGAGGGCGTGGTGCTCCGAAATGGGAAGAACCAGCCGGACTTCGTGGCCGACGCCGCCGTCATGCAACGGGTCTCGTGCGCCATGATCGACGCCTTCGCCGATCTCCACCGCGTCGACCTCGCCGCCGTGGGCCTCGCGGACTTCGGCAAGCCCGAGGGGTACATCGCGCGGCAAGTGCGCGGCTGGGCGGGGCGCTACGAAAAGAGCCAGACGGACGACGTCACGACCATGAACGAGCTTCGCGTGTACCTCGAGCGCACCATGCCCGAAGACGCGTACCCGGCGCTCCTCCACGGTGACTTCAAGTACGACAACGTCGTGCTCGATCGCGAAGACCCGGCGCGGCTCCTCGCGGTGCTCGACTGGGAAATGGCGGCCCTCGGCGACGCCCGCATGGACCTCGGCACCCTCGTCTCGTACTGGATCGAGCCCGGCGACGGCGCCGCCACGCGCAAGCTCGCCTTCGGGCCCACCTGGGCGCCCGGCAACCTCACGCGCGCCGAGATCGTCGAGCGCTACGCCGCGCGCACGGGCACGAACCTCGACCGCATGCCCTGGTTCCACTGCTTTGCACTCTACAAGCTCTGCGTTGTCGCGCAGCAGCTCTACGCGCGCTTCGCCGCGGGCAAGAGCCAAGACCCGCGCCTCGGCGGCATGCTCGACGCGCTCCGCCTCCTCTCGCTCTGGGGCGTGCGGTGCGCGGAGGCCGGCGCCATCGTCGCCGCACCTTGAGCCCCCTCGAGACCTCATGAAGAGCATCGGTTTTCACGTCGAAGGGTCCTTCGGGATCGAGCGCCTCACGAAGCGCGAGGTCGACCTCGGCCCGCTCGAGCCGCACATGGTCCGCGTCGCCATTCGCGCCGTGAGCCTGAATTTCCGCGATCTCATGATGGTGCGTGGGCACTACAACCCGCGGCAGCCGCTCCCGCTCGTGCCGTGCAGCGACGGCGCCGGCGAGGTCGTCGCCGTGGGGTCGGAGGCGCGCCGCTTCCGCGTGGGAGACCGAGTCACGACCTGCTTCTTCCAGCGCTACGTCGCGGGCGAGCCCACGAAGGAGAAGATCGCGAGCACGCTCGGAGGTCCGCTCCCGGGCACGCTCCGCACGGTCGGTGACTTCGCCGAAGACGGCCTCGTCGCGACCCCCGCCTACCTCGACGACGAAGCGGCGAGCACCCTGCCCTGCGCCGCGCTCACCGCGTGGAACGCCCTCGTCGAGCAAGGGAACCTCAAGGCCGGGCAGACCGTGCTCCTCCAGGGCACCGGCGGGGTCTCGCTCGCGGCGTTGCAGATTGCACGCATGGTGGGGGCACGCGTGATCCTCACCTCCCGCAGCGCCGAGAAGCTCGAGCGCGCGAAGGGCCTCGGTCTCTTCGGAGCCATCGACACGAGCACGACAGAAGACTGGGCCAAGGCCGCGCGGGCGCTCACCGAGGGCGGGGTCGGCGTCGATCACGTGGTCGAGGTCGGCGGCGCAGGCACGCTGCAAGGGGCCATTCGCGCGCTGCGGCCCGGGGGCACGGTCTCGGTGATCGGCGTGCTCACGGGCGCCTCGACCGAGCTCGCGCTGACCCCGCTGCTCATGCAGAACCTCCGGCTCCAAGGGGTGCTCGTGGGCACGCGCGAGATGCACGAGCGCATGAACGCGGCCTACGCAGCGTCCCGCATCCAGCCCATCGTCGCGGAGCGCTTCGCGTTCGACGATGCGCCCGCAGCCTTCGAGGCCATGGCGCGCGGCACGCACTACGGGAAGATCGTCCTCGCGCTGCCGCGCTGACGAGAGACGCGTCGCTCAGGGCTCCCAGCGCAGGCTCTCGCCTTCGACCTTCGCGACGAGCTGCTGGTTCAGCCCTTGCGGGTTCGCGATGAAGAGACCGCCGCGCGTCGAGAAGAACGCGATCATGCGACCGTCGGGCGAGCACGCCGGGTACTTGTTCGAGCCTTGCCCCTGCGTGAGGCGCTGGAAATTGCCGCCGTCGGGGTCGATCGAGAAGATGTCCCAGACGCCGCCCTCGCGCCCCATGAAGAGGATGCGGAGCCCCTGCGGCGTGTTGCACCAGGCGGGCGCCATGTTCTCTTTGCCACGCCAGGTCACGCGCTTGCCCTCGACGTAGATCTGCTGCGTGCCGCCCATGTCCGAGGCCCACGCAAGGCGACCGTCGGGCGAGAAGGCCGGATGGGTCGCGAGGCCGATGGCCTGCGTCACCTTGGTGAGATCCTTCGCGCCGAGCTCTCCGCGGAAGACGTCCGCGCGGCCGCCGCTCGCCACCACGGTCGCGAACTTCTTCCCGAAGAACGCGGCGCCGAGCACGAGGCCCGCTTGCTCGTGCACCGGGAGCGCCTGCCCGACCTTGAAGAGCGCATAGGAGCCGTCGCCCTGGAGGCCCGAGTAGTAGATGCCGCCCGGGCCGAACGCAGGGGCCTGCGCGACCGTCTGCGGTGCCGGGAGACGCCCGAGGTTGGCGCCGTCGGCGTCGATGAGGAAGACGCCGCGCTTGCCCTTCTCCGTGCGCGCGCTGAACGTGAGGCGCCCGCCGAAGCCGCCCGGCTGGCCCGTGAGCCACTTGATCACCTCGTTCACGAAATGGTGGGTGGAGGCACGCACGCCGTCGCCGGCAGACTCGTAAGACTTCGTCAAGACGGCTTCTTTACCGCGTCCTACGACGTACAGACGGAAGGTGAGCTTGCCTCCCTCGACTTGCGTCTTGAGGACGTACTCGGCGCCCACCTCGCGCCACGAGCGATCGTCGATCTTCGCGCCCTCGGCCGCGAGGTCCGCCTTGAACGAGCGCGGGTCGAGCACCTCCACGAGCGAGGAGAGCTGAAAATCACGGCTCATCACGTCGACCGCGGTCTTGCCGGCGTCGGCCTCCGCGGGCACGACCGCCAGCTTGAAGAGCGCGCGCGCCGCGCCGGAGACGTCGATCTCGGTCACGTCGCCGTTGCGGTCGGCGGCGAGCTGCGGGAGCGGGCCTTCCTCCGTGTTGGCGCGCGCGGCGCTCTGGGAGGCGAGCGCGAAGACCGAGAGGGCGGCGATGCAGCCGAGCGTGAGACGGGTCATGGGAACCGGTGGGGGCTGAGGGTCGATGAAGCGAAAGGCTCGAGAGCCGTGAGACGCGCGCTCACGGCTGGAACTTCAGAACGATGGTCTTGCCGCGGAACATCGGCGCCTCGTCTTCGGGCGGCTGCGGCAGGTTCGTGCGCTGATCGCGCAGCGTGAGGAGCATGTTGCGCGCGGAGTCGTCGAAGAAGTCGTTGCCGCTCGACTGCACGGGCTGCTCCGAGACCGAGACGACGTGCATCTGCTGGTCGAACGTGATCTTGTACTTCACGCTGAGGTTCGTGACGTCGCCGAGGAACGACGGGATCTTCCACTGGCCGCGAAAGAAGTCACGGAGCTGCGCGGCGTAGATCGACCCGGCGCGCACCTTCGAAGGATCCGTCGTGGTTCCGAACGCGCTCCCGCCCGCGACGCCTTGCGGCCCCTGCCCACCCGCGGCCCCGGCGTCGGAGATCGGCGCGACGACGGGGGCGTTCTTCTCGGCGAAGGCTTCGGCCTTCTCGGCGAAGCGCGCGAGCGAGTCGTCCTCTTTCGCGTTCTTTGGCTTCACGCCCGCGTCACGCTTCTCGACGGGCTCGTTCGAGGCGTTCTCGGAGGCGACGACGTCGTCGTTGGGCTTCGTGGGCATGACCGGCGCGGCGCGCTGCGGGAGCTCGAACACGCGCTGCTCCTCGCCGAGCTTCAAGAGCTCGGCCGCGATCACGGGCGCCGCCACCTGCTTGTGCTCGCTCGTGCGCATGCGCATGTACCCCGCGAGCGTGAGCCCGACCATCACCGCGGGGATCGCGTGGATCGCGAACGCGAGCGCGAGGCCGACGGCCCACTCGTCGGAGGCATGGCGCGGGGCGATTCGCGGTGCGCTCATCTTACTTCACGAGCAGCGGGTCGGTGACCATGCCGAGCTTCTCGACACCGGCGGCGCGCGCCGCGGCCATGGCGCGAAGCACCACGCCGTAGCGCACGTTCTCATCGGCTTGGATGTAGAGCTCTTTGTCGGACTGCAGCCGCGCGTTCGTGCGCAGCCGGTCGTCGACGGTGCCCGTGATCTCGTCCTTGCCGAGGAAGACGCGCTCGTCTTTCGTGACCGTGAGGATGAGCTTCGACTCGTCCGTCGCCATCGGCGAGGTCTTCGCCTTCGGGAGATCGACCTGCACGCCCGTGTGCAGGAGCGGCGCCGTCACCATGAAGATGACGAGGAGCACGAGCATGACGTCGATGAGCGGCGTCACGTTGATCTCGTTGACGCCGCCGAGGCGCCGGCGCTTGCCACCACCGCCCTGCGCGAGGGAGGCACCCATGACTCAGACGCCTCCGAGCTTCGCGCGCGCGACGACCTCGTCGCCGAACGCGTCGAAGCCGTCGGCGACGATGCCGATGCGGCGCGCGAAGTAGTTGTACGCCATGACCGCGGGGATCGCCGCCACGAGGCCCACGCCGGTCGCGATGAGCGCCTCGGCGATCTTCGGCGCGACGACCGGGAGGTTCGCCGACTGCTGGTTCCCGATGCTGAGGAAGGCGTCCATGATGCCGTAGACCGTGCCGAAGAGGCCAATGAACGGGCTCGTCGACCCGATGGTCCCGAGGAGCGCCATCCACGACTCGAGGTGGTTCATCTCGCCGAGCGTCGCGCGCCGCACGACCGCGTCGAGGCGCGTGGCCGTCGCTTCGTCGAGCACGCCCAGGCGACCGCCGGTCATGCGGAGGAGCTCGTTGTACGCGGTGGCGAAAATGCGGGCCTGCGGGGCCATGGTGCGCTCGCTCGCGGCACGAGCCACCTCTTCGAACGATCGCGCCTTGTCGTAGGCCTTGAGGAAGTCTTCGGCCTCCCGCTGCGCGCGGCCGAGGTGCAGGAGCTTCATGCCGATGACGAACCAGCAGAGCACCGAGAAGACCACGAGCACCACGAGCACGGCCTTGACCGGGATCGAGGCGCCGAGCACGAGCTCCACCGGGTCGAGGCGGGCCGGCTCACTCGCGGACCCGCCGGTCGACTCCGCGAGCATCGAGAGCGAAGACAAGAGTTCCGAGACGCGATTCACCATGAAAACTCGCTTATCGAAGGGGCCGGCGACGGGCCAAATTGCGCGCGCCACTCCGCCTCACGGGGAACGCATAGCCCCTCGCCTTTCTTCCACGCCTCTTCCCTGGTGCAAGGGGCTGAGCTAGCCCACGGCCATGCGTCCATCGTTCCGTGTGCTCGCGGCCCTCGCTTTGCTCTCCCTCGGGGCGTGCGACAGCGTCCTCTCGAGCTCATCGTCGACGACCGCGACGGTCCCGCCGGTCACGGGCCTCGAGGTGCGCGCCGAGGAGGCGCTCGAAGGGCTCGGCTGTGGCCGCGGCTCGAACGAGGCGTTTCGCTGGGGCGGCGTCATCCGCGCGGCCGGTTCGGAGAGCCCCCTCGCCGCGAACGTGGTCGACTGCTTCGCGGACCTCGTGTTTCACGCGCTCCCGGCAACGGACGCCGCCGTGGACCGCTACCGCATCGACCTCGTGGCGTTCCGCGAGAGCGACTGGAACGCGCTCGACCCGGCGCTCCAAGCCGACCTCGTGAGCGGCAAGGCGGAAGCGTTCGCGCGCGCAACGGCGACCTGGCGCACGACGTGCGAAGGCGTCCAAGAGCAAGGCTTCCGCCGCGAGGCCACCTGCGTTCCGTTCACGGCCCCGCGCGACGCAGGCCAAGACGCGCAGCCCGAAGCCGCCCCGCCCGCGAACGACGCCGCCGCGAACGACGCCGCCCGCTGACGGCAAGAGCCCGTGCCGCACGCCAGCGCGACGGCCGACGACGCAACGAGCACGAGGAGCAGACCTCCCAGCAGCGCAACCGAACGCGCGACGCACGCCCGTTGACTCGGAAGCCCGCGCCTCGCCCGCTCCTCGTCCGCCCATCCGAGCACACCCGGTCGACGCTGCTCGGAGAGTGAACGCATCACGACGCGAACCACGAGCCCCGACCGCAGCGTCTCGGGTCGTTCGACCCCGGCTCGTGGTCCGCAAACATGCACGTTGCAACCAACCATGCGTCGAAAGAACGGGTTCCCGCGCCACGGCCGGAGCGCGCCCTGCGCACAACCGCGTGGCCGCGAACACCCTTGCGGCGCTCGGGCAGCTCGTTCGTCCGGGAAAGCGCTACCAGGCGTTCAACAGCGACCAGCGCATCCACGTCGTGTCCACCGGCCTCGATACGTACGCGGATGGCGGCGTCGCCTGCGGAAAGTGGGAGATCCTCGAGACGGACGGCATGAGCCTCCTCAACCCACGCCTCGTCTTCGAGGTGCTCTCGCCCTCCACGCGGGACTACGACCGCGGGGGCAACCTTGCGCATTATCGCCAGATTCCGTCGCTCACGGACGTTCTCCTCATCGACGAGCCTGCGCAGCTCGTGGAGCACCATCGGAGGGTCGAGGACGCATGGACCGTGGTGTCGGTCGTGTCCGGAGCCCTGGAGTTGCCCGCGTTTGGCGGAGTTCTCTTGCTCGACGACGTCTACTACCTCGCCGACCAAGGCTGAGCACAGAGGAACTCCAAACCACGAGTTCCGCGAGTCGACGCTGGCGAGGTCCGCTGCCCCCGGCGCGTGCACCGCGAGCGGGTCCGGGCTCGCCCACCGCCCCAGCGCGGACGCGTAAGAGCGCTTCGCGACCGCCGTGAGCCCCACCTCCACGTCGTCTTCGTTCCCCGTGAACCGAACGTCTTCGCGGAGACCCTTGTAGCGGTCAGGTCTTACGTCGCTCTCACTCTGCCCATACGACGTATAGGCCACCGCCTCGACGAGCTCCCCGGTCTCGCAGTCGATCACCGTCGACGTCGAGCCCAGGTGATCGCCGAGCGTCAGCAGCACCCGCTGCCCCGTCACCGCGCTCGCACTCAGATCCGCCGTGCTCACGAGCACGCGCCCGAAGGTCGCAGCGATCGCGGATGGAGCAAAAGAGGCGTTCGGCGATCGGCTCGTATGGGCATCGGCCGTGCTGCGCGCGATCGGAGGTCGAATGCCGTGACGTTGACCTCACCCCCACGCCCCGCCCGCTCGCCACGTCCCTGGCGCGGGCGTGTGATTCGCCGCCGCAGCGAGCGGCACCTCGACGAACGCTCGCACCGCGTCGACCGTCACGTCGAGGCCACCGGCATCGCGGACACCGGCCTTGCGCACGAAGCCGGACCACTGCGTCTTCTTCGTCGCATCCTCGGCGAATGCCGGCGTGAGCGCCACCGGCGTGGACGTCGGCAGGGCCGTCTTTCGCCGCTCGAAGGTCGCGCGGATGGCACGGGTGAGCAGTTCACCGTCGAAGTCGAAGTCCCGCGCGAGCACGGCGACGTCGTAGAAGTCCTTCATGCGGCTGTTGGCCATGCCGAGATGCACCATCGCCTCGAGCTTCTCCGCGACGACCGTCTCGCGCGGGTAGGCGCGGAGGCGCGGCGCCGGGAAGTCGAGCAGCGGCGGGAACTCGACGACGCTCGCCTCGGGCGTGATCGCGTCGCCGAAGCCGACGTCGACCTGGAGCCGCACCTGGGCTTTCGTGATGCGCGCGACGAGCTCGACGCGAACGCCGCCGTACTCCTGCTCCTCGCGGATGAGGCCGACCGCGAGGGAGCCGAGGTCGAAGTGCGCGCCGTCGTCGGCTACGTCGAGCGCAAGCACCTCGGCGAAGACCTCGCGCACGTGGTCGACGCCCGGATCGCCGAAGCCGAGCAGGTCGAGGTCGCGGGTCGCTCGATGCGGCTTGCCGGTCCAGAGCGTGAAGAGCGCCGCTCCCTTCAGCACGAACCGATGCGCGTGCCTCGACGACGCGAGCCGGAAGAGCAGCCGCTCGTTCGCGTAGCGCGTGAGCACGAGCTGGAAGTCTTCGCCCCGCTCGCGGGCCAGGCGCGAGAGGCGAGCCCGCACCGCCGCGCCGATGTCTTTGGGCGGGCTCTTCGTCATGCGAGCGCCTCCAGGTACGGACGCATGAAGGCGTAGATGCGATCGGCGCGGGCGGCCTCGACGAGCACATCGATGCTGCCCTTGCGCTTTCGCAGGTAGTCCTTCAGCGCCGCGAGCGCGACCTCGAGCCCGACGTGCCGGCGGAAACGGAAGCAGTCGGCGACAGTCTTCGCGGGCGTGGTGAGCTGCACCTTCACGCCGTCGACGACGCGCGTTTCGACGCCGTGTTCCAGGGCTTTCCCGCTCGCACGCACGACCTCGAGCGTCGGGGTCGTGACCTTCGGCGTGCGCGCGTGCCGGTCGATGAGCACCCAGACGGCGTGCGGTGCCTCGGTGGTCATGCCGTGGACCTGCAGCGCGCTCAGCAGGCCGATAACCGCGTGCGGCACGCGCTTGCTCACCTCGGCGAGCGAGCTCAGCTCGGTCACCGGCGCATCGGCGAGCCGATAGAGCCCTCGGTCCACCTGCTCGAGAAGGCCGCGGTCACACAGCCGCTTGAGGTACGCGCGGGGAATGCCAGCGTGATCGAGCTCCCGAGCGCGCACCAGCCCCTTCTGGGCAAGCCGAAGGAGCGTGGTGGTCTTCGTTGAGGAGGCAGGCGACATGATACGGAACAACGTCCTTCTTACACACGGACAGTCAATTCGTATCACGCCTTGCCGCGGCCTTCAATTCTTCGCACCCTCCGCGTGGTACGTCGCGGGCGGGCGGAGCGTGGGGCCGAGCAGATCATCACGGCGTCCGGTCGCCGATCGGCAACGCCCCCTGCTTTCGTCGATCCCGCATTAGCGAGGCGGTTCGAAGACGCCCACCGTCGAGCGCGGTGACCGCCCAGCGCGGACGCGTAAGAGCGCTTCGCGAACGCCGTGAGCCCCACCTCCACGTCGTCTTCGTTCCCGGTGAACCGAACGTCTTCGCGGAGTCCCTTGTAGCGGTCAGGTCTTACGTCGCTCTCACTCTGCCCATACGACGTATAGGCCACCGCCTCGACGAGCTCCCCGGTCTCGCAGTCGATCACCGTCGACGTCGAGCCCAGGT
>CAIOHM010000451.1 GCA_903858055.1 uncultured delta proteobacterium | reverse complement strand
GGATCAGCCCGGCTTCGAGGCGCTCTACCGGGCCATGTTGCCCGACGCAGGCGACCCCGATCTCGACGCGCTTCGTGACGTCGCCGCAGAGCTCTTGAACCGGCTCTACGGCCGCTACAAGGAGTGGTCCGCGGGGCACGGTGTGCTCCCGCACTGCGGCACCCCCACGTGCATGACGCACGACGAGTTCCTCCATCGGTACCGCGCCGGGCAGCCCGCGATTGGCATCGAGTTCGAGAGCGGAGGGCACACGTTCCTCTTCGAGCTCACGCTCGATCACTTCGAAGAGGTGCTCCCGGTGCCGGTCGAGGCCGACGTGGCTGCAAGGCCCGCAGGCGCGCTCCTTTTCTTGTGATCGGCGGGTCCCGAGGCGCCTCGTGCGCGGAACAGGCCGAGGTCGAACTCAGGTAGCGGGGGCGTTCGTTACGGGTGCCAGCCCGACGGCAGCCAGCGCGTGGGGAGCGCGTGCCGCGCCGCGAGCGAGGTCCAATCCATCACGCCCGCGACCGTGATGTGCACGAGGAACCCCGAGTAGATGCTCTTCGTACGCATGGCGAGCGAGCCGAGGGCGATGCCTGCGATGATCGCGCCGTTCGCTTCGAGGTACGGCTTCCCGTAGTGGATCATGCAGTAGGGCACGCTCATCGCGAAGATGGCCGCCGAGCCCATGGTGTGGCGCAAGACGCCGAGCCACCAACCGCGGAAGAAGCACTCGAGCGCGAAGAACTGGAAGAAGTAGATGAACTCCCACGCGAGGAAGTCGACCCAGCTGCGCGAGGCTTGCCGATAGAACGGGTAGTACGAGCCGAAGTCCGACTGGCGGCTCATGAGAAAGAGCAGCGGCATCATGACCCCGAGGAACGAGCCGTAGATCCACAAATGGCGGACGAAGCCCTTCGTGCGGAGCCCGAGGTCCAAGAGCGAGTCGCCCGGGAAGGCGATCTTCCACACGGCGAACGGCAGCAAATACCCGACGATGCGCGTGCCCGCCCACCAGTAGTAGCCCGCGAGCTCGTCGAAGAGGAAGAAGCGCTCGTGCCAGCCATGCGTGGCGGCGATCTCGACGATCCACGGGCGCACGGTGCGGTCATACATCGTACGTCCGCCGTAATACTCCTGCATCGTGAGAATGACGGCCGCGACGACGAGGCTCACGAAGGGACGCGGGTCGACGCTCCCGAGCCGCAGGCGCTCTCCGCGTGCGCGTTGCGCGGCGACGTCGAGGTCGAACCACGTGCGCCGAAACATCACCCACAGCGCCGGGCAGACGACGAGGAGGATCGGAATCGGCAGCAGCGGCCGCCAGCGTTCGAGCCAGAGGTCGAGGCTCATCCGTTTTGCGCCGGAGCCGGAGCAGCCGCGGCGCGGGCACGCCCAGCTTCGAGGCGCGCGAGGCTCACCTCACGACCGAGCACCGCGAGCACCTCGAAGAGCCCGGGGCTCGCGCTTCGCCCCGTGAGCGCCACGCGCGCCGCCTGGGCGACATCTTTGATCTGGAGCCCCGCGGCCTCGAGCCACGCGTGCACCGCCGCGTCGAGGGCCTTCTCTTCCCAAGCCGGAGCGTTCGCGAGCGCTTGCGTGAAGCCCTGGAGGCGCTCCGCGGCAGCGGGTACGAGGAACTTCGTCGCCGCGGCCTCGTCGACCACGGGCTCGGCGCGGAAGTAGAAATCCGCGCCTTCCGCCGCCTCGATGAACGTGCGGCTTCGCTCGCGCACGGTCTTGAGCGCCGCCATGAGGTGCTCGTCGCTCGCGGGGAGCGTGAGGCCACGCGCCACGAGAAACGGCTTCGTGCGGTCCGCATAGGTCTGTGCAGACTGCAAACGGTCCTGCTTCATGTGCTCGTGGTTGACCGCGAGGAACTTCTTCGCGTCGAACTTGCCGTCGCCGCGTCCGCAGGTCTCCCAGGTGAACGCCTCGACGAGCTCTTCCATGCTGAAGATCTCGCGGTCGCCGCACGACCAACCGAAGCGCACGAGGTAGTTGAGGACGCCCTCGGGCGTGTAGCCCTTCTCGCGGTACTCGGTGACCGAGACAGCGCCGTGGCGCTTCGAGAGCTTCTCGCCGCTCGGCGCGAGCATCATGGGCAGGTGCGCGAACTCGGGGACCTTCGCTCCGAGCGCCTCGTAAATCAGGATCTGCGGCGGCGTGTTGACCATGTGATCGCGGCCGCGGGCGACGAGCGTGATGCCCATGGTCGTGTCGTCGACGACGGCGCCGAAGTTGTAGAGCGGGATGCCGTCCGTGCGGAGGAGCACGAAGTCTTGCTGCGCGCCGTTCGGGGTCTTGATCTCACCGAAGACCTTGTCGACGTAGGTGACGGCGCCCTCGGTCGGCACTTTGAAGCGCACCACGTGGGGCTCGCTCGCGGGACGGTTCGCGTCGCGGCAGGTGCCCGGGTACTTGAAGTTCGCCTTGGGATCGCGCGCCTTGAGCGCCTCGCGCTGCGCGTCGAGGTCCGCCTTCGTGCAGGTGCAGCGGTAGGCGTGCCCGGAAGCGATGAGCTTCTCGGCGTACGCGCGGTAGAGGCCCAGGCGCTCGGTCTGCACGTAGGGTCCATGATCGCCTCCGACCTCGGGGCCTTCGTCCCACGTGAGCCCGAGCCAGCGGAGGGACTCGAGGATGATCGCCTTGCTCTCGGGCGTGCTGCGCTCCTGGTCCGTGTCTTCGATGCGGAGGACGAACTTGCCGCCGGTCTTCCGGGCGTAGAGCCAGTTGAAGAGCGCGGTACGAACGCCGCCGATGTGCAGGTAACCGGTGGGCGAGGGAGCGAAACGAACGCGAACGTCGGCCATGGCCCGGCCCTAGCAGGACCACGAAAAAAGCGCGAACACGCTACGCGCTGGGCGTGCGCTTCGAGCTTGCGGGCGCGGCCTTCGAGCGGAGCCCGTCGAGGAGTTCGCGAGCCTCGACCCGGAGCCGCGCGTAGCGGAGCGCTTGGGCCTGCTGGAGCACTTGCTCGAGCTCGCGCCACGCGCCGCTTCGATCGCCGCGGTCCACCATGAGCGCCGCGAGGAGCGCACGCCCATCGAGCGCGTCGAGCACGAACCCCGACGCGCTCGCGCGACGAATGGACTCACGCAGCGCGCCCTCGCCGCGCTTGTCGCCGGAGAGCGCGTCGAGATACCCGAGGATCCCGCGGTTGACGCTCGCGAGGCGATCGAAGCCCACGTCTTCGGCGAGCGCGAGCGAATGGCGCAGCAGGCCGTGCGCGTGGCTTCGGTCGCCGAGCTTGACGAGCGCGTGACCGGCGTTGTGCAGCGCTGCGGCGAGCTCGAACGAGGGTCCGTCGCTGCGAATGCCCTCGAGCTGCGCCGCGATGGTCGCGTACGCGAGATCGTAGTGGCGACCAAGAAACGCGACGAACGAACGCGTGCGCGCGCGCTCGGCCCAAGCCTCTCGCGACGACGCCGGTACGAGGCGCTCGGCCCGCTCGAGGAGAGACGTGGCGCCCTCGTCGTCACCTTCGCCCGCGCGCCCGACGGCCATCATGCACAGGGTCGCGTGCCCCTCGTTCACCTCGCCGAGCTGCTCTTCGACGGGCTCGACACGCGCGAAGCACTTGTTCGCACCGTGGAAATCTCCTCTTCGGAGCTCTGCCTCCGCCTCCGCGACGTCGAGGCGTACGCGCGCCGGGTCGTCGATGGCCAAGCCTTCGCGGGCCCGCGCGAAGAACTCCGAGGCCTCGACGAAACGGTTCGCCGCCGAGAGCGCGCGGCCGAGCAGCGTGCGCGCTTCGGCGGAACGTTCCGGGTCACGCTTCGAGAACTCGGCCTCGAGAGCCTCGATGCGATCGCCGCCGAGCGACGATGCCCGCACGCGCCGCGCGAGGCGCTCGTACTGACGGAAATGCTCGAGCCAGCTCTTGCCTGCGAGCGGCGACGACGCGAGTTCGAGGCCGCGCTCGAGCTCGCGCAACGCCCCGCGAACTTCGCCACGCTCTTCGAGGGTCTCCGCGCTCGCGAGGAACGCTTGCCCCGCCTCACCGTATTCGCCCGCCTCGAGGAGGAACCGCGCGAGCGCCCCGCGCGCGAGCAGGGACTCCGATTGCGCGCCGCGGTCGGCGAGGGCCTTGTGGATCGCGCGCCGACGATCGCTCGGCACCGCTGCACGAAGCTCGGCTGCGACCGTCTCGGAGGCAAAGCGCATCCGTGTCGTGCCGTCGTCGAGCACGAGGACCCCACGCTGCAGGAGCGACTCGCAGCGCCCGTCGCGCGTGACGAGCTTCCCGACTGCGTCTTCGCCTGCGAACGCGAGCTCCTCCGCCCAACCGCGGAGCTCCGCCGGGAGGCCGTTCACCACCTGCCGCGCGGCCTCGTGCCAGTCCGTGGGCAGCTCCTTCACCACGAGCACCGCGCGCGAGACGTCGTTCACGATCGCGCGCGCACCGTAGGCCATGAGGCCTGCGTGCCCGCCCGTGCGCTGCCAGAGCGCGTCGACGATGGCTTCGTCGAGCGTGAGGCCCGTGACCCGGCGCAAGTAGTCCCCGGCGGCGGCGCGCTCGATGGGCGTGAGGTTCACCTCCGTCACGTTCTCGCGCGCAAACGAATCGCCGTCCTCGGGAAGTCCTGCGAGTGCGAGGACGACCGGCGACCCGACGAACACGTCGCGCACGCCGTCGATGAGGATCTCCATCGACTCGTCGTCCATCGACGCGACGTCGTCCCAGGCCAGCACCAAGAGCCCGTCTTCCGCCATGCGACGCACGATCGACGCGAACGCCGAGCGGAGCGGCCGCGAGCGATCGACCGGGCCCGAAGCGCGGAGCACGCCCGTACGCGTAAGCACGGCCTCGCGCTCTCCGTCCGTGAGACCGAGCGCACGAAGCGCCGTGTCGAGGGGCTCCGGGGCCTGTACGCCCTCGCTCGTGAAGCCGAGCAGCGCTCGGAGCATGACCACGATCGCGCCGGCGGGAGCGAAGTCATCCGGTGTCCGGACGAGCACGGCGCGCCCCGGGTTTTCGATCCGATCGAGCTCTTGCCGCAACGCGGTCGACACGCCGGAGCCGGGAGCGCCACGCACGACGAGCACCTGCGGCTCGCGCTGCGAGGCTGCGCGCAAAGCGCCTTTGAACGCCGTGTGGAGGTCGCGGCGCGTGAAGAGCGAGGCCCGTGGTGCGACCCGCAGGAGGCTCGATGAAGCGGCCTGCGCGGCCCACGTGGGCAGCGGCACCGAAGCCTCGGAGGCGAAGACCGAGGTGAGCAGCGCCGAGAGCTCGCTCGCGCCATCGCCCGTGCCGAGCTCGTAGGCGAGCGCATCGAGCTCCTCGTGGAGAGCCGCTGCGCTCGTAGGACGCGACGCCGGGTCGTCGGCGATGCAGCTCGTGAGGAAGGCGCGGAGACCTTGCGGGAGCTCCTCCCAGAGAAGCTGAGGCGGGGCCTCCGCGGAGCTCGACGTGGTCGCGAGCGCGCGCAGGAGAGCGCCGAACGCGTAGATGTCGTCGACGGGGGTCGCCCGCTCACCGAGGCGGCACGCGGGGCTCGCCCAAGGGAGGGCGATGTCTTCGATCTGACGCTCGGCCGCGATCTCGACGAGGGGGCGGGCGATGCCGAAGTTCGCGACCTTCACCGTGCCTTCGAACGAGACGATCACGCAGCGGGGCTCGAGGGCTCCGTGCACCGCGCCGAGCTTCTCGCCGAGGTCGTTGCGGCGACGATGCGCGTGGTCGAGCGCCTTCGCGATTTCGCCCCCAAGGAACAGCACGAGCCCGAGGTCGAGGACGCGGCCGCTGCGCTTCAACCGGTCGACGAGCTCGAGCAGCGAGACG
This sequence comes from uncultured delta proteobacterium, assembly GCA_903858055.1. Taxonomy (GTDB): domain Bacteria; phylum Myxococcota_A; class Polyangia; order Polyangiales; family Polyangiaceae; genus CAIQDA01. The sequence continues at coordinate 4,275 of CAIOHM010000451.1, read as the reverse complement.
CCGCGCACGTGCTCGGTCATCCACACGAGGTAGGGCCCCGCTTCGTCCTCGCCGCGCAAAAGGTCGAAGATCTGCACGACGTTCGCGTGGCTCAAACGGAGCGCGCGCGTGGCCTCGGCGTGCACGCGCTCGATGACGACGGCGCTCGATCGCCACGGCTCCGCGAGCACACGCGCCACCATGGTCTTTTCGAAGCCCTCGACGCCGAGGCTCTTCGCAAGGTGCGCTTCGGCGAGCCGGTCACCGCCCAGCTCTTCGACCAGGCGGTAGCGCGCCATGAGGCGCTCCGGCAGCGGCGTAGCGAGTTCGAGCATCGTCGCGCCCGAGCCTAGACGACGAGGGCGCCGTGGAAAGCGCGAACACACGCTGTCGCGAACGTTCTGGTGAGCTCAACGGCTCGGAAAGCGGACCCGCACGCGGCGCGGCTCAAGCGCCCGGTCGAAGACGAGGGTTCCCTCCGCCGCTCCGCCGAGAGCACCTTCCAAACCCGCACCCCACTCCACGAGGAGAATCGCTCCGTCTTCACGGTCCTCGCGGAGCGCGAGCGCTCGCGCCGATGCGAGCGGGTTCGCCTCGTCACGCAGGCGGTAAAGATCCGCGTGCAGCACCGCGCGCCCCGCCCCCTCGTAGCGATGCACGAGCGCGAACGTCGGCGAAGGCACGGGCACGGACGCGGGTACGCCCAGGGCACGGAGCATCGCGCGCGCGAAGAACGTCTTTCCCGCGCCGAGCGGGCCCTCGAGGAGCACGAGGTCTCCCGGGCGCACGAGCCCGGCCACGCGTCGAGCGAGGCGGACCGTCGCCTTGCGCGTGGGGAGCTCCTCTTCGAACGTGTGCTCGGTGCTCACGCGGCTTCGGCGGGCGCCACGACCTCGACCGCCACCTTGCGGCCCTCACGCTCGCCGGGGCGCGTGTAGGGCGCGCCACCCATCAGGCTTCGGAGATGGCTCCAGAACGCCGCCGCGATCATCGCCGAACCGAGGCCGATGAGCTGGCTCGTCGAGAACTGCGCGATCATGCTGGGCTCGAACTCACCGGGGCGCATGACGAGGTACGCGCCCAAGGCGGGGCCGAAAGCGAGGACCGAAGCGGCCGAGCGCACCGTGCTCGCGGCGATGCTCGTCGCGGGACCCACGACGAAGGCGAGAGCGAAGAGCGCGAAGGCGAACGGGATGAGCACGTGCTCGGGCATCGCGGGACCGTACGAGCCGCGCTCGGCGTCGTCGCGGAGCAGCTCGAGCGAGAAGCGAAGGAGGCCGTAGCCAAAGGCCACCGTGAGGCCGATCTCGCCCTGGAAGCTCTGACGGCGCCTCACGAGGTACGCCGTCACCAGGAGCAGCACGCCGACGAGCGATTCGTAGATCTGTGTAGGATGCACGGGGAGTGACGCCTGCGTCTCCTTGAGCGTGTGCAGGAGCTCCGAGTGCCCGAAGACCTCGAGGTGACGGAGGTACGCGGGAGCGCCGTCGCCAGCGTCGAGCGTGCCCGCGGGCCAGTGCGGGAAGGTGCCCATGGCCTTGAGCCAAGCCGGCGCCCCCTCGCCGAGCGGCTTTCCGAAATCGCACCCGTAGAGGTAGCAACCGATGCGGCCAGTCACCATGCCGATGGCGATGCCGGGCATGGCGCAGTCGATCCACCGCGAGAACGGCTGCTTGATTTGGTTCACGTAGAACACGCTCGCCAGGAAGCCCGCCACGTAGCCGCCGTAGGCGACGAGGCCGCCGCGGCGGAGCGCGAGCATGTCGCTGAGCGACTGGAACTCGTCGAGGTTCGTGAGCACGTAGAGGGCGCGCGCGCCGACGATACCCATGAACATCGCGAAAACGGTGGTGTTGCCCATGGGCTCGCGCGGCATGCCCTCGCGGTCCGAGAGCTCCAGCGTGAGGAACCACGCCACCACGAGCGAGAGCCCGAGCATCACGCCGAACGAGTAGATGGGCAGTGGCTTCAGCGTGACGGTCTCGGCCCAGTGGGTGGCCGCCCAGCCGCCACACGCCGCCGCGACGAGCCCTGGCAGGATCGCCGCGTTCTTGTCCGAGCGGCGCAGCGAGCTCACGAGCGACACGACCGCGAAGAGCGCAACAGCGAGGAGGATCCACCAGAGCGGGAGGGTCTTCGAGGGGAGCGGGATGCGGAGCAGGACCGGATGCATGGCGTGGCCGCGGCTCTTAGCAGGCTGCCCGCGAAAGGGCGAACGGCGGGAGATCGGGCGGCGGAGCGCGCGCGGGCGAACCGACGCGCGACCCAAAGGCTGCTAGCGACGCTCCGTGCTCGCTGCCCACAAGACCCTCGCTTGGGTGCGCGCCTTGCGTCCGCTCGCGCAGGGCAACCTCGCCCCATTCCTGCTCGTCGGCGCGCTCGAGGGTCGCCGCGCGGGGCTCCCGGTCGACGGGCTCGGCCTCGGGCTCGCGCTCGCGTGGGGCGCCGCCGACCACGCCGTCATCGTGCTTGCGAACGACCTTGGCGACGAGGCGGCCGATCGTCTTTCGAGCTCGAACACACTGCTCTCGGGCGGGTCGCGCGTCCTCGTCGATGGCTCGCTCTCGCGCCGCGCGCTCGCGTATGGGCTGGCGACCGCGGTGGCCGCGCTCTTGGCTGTCACGGCCATCGGCGTTGCGCTCGTTCCCGAGCACGCGTCCATCTTTGCATCCTGCACGGTCCTCGCGCTGCTGGTCCTCGGCGCGTACGGGCATGGACCTCGCCTCTCGTACCGCGGCGGAGGCGAGTACCTGCAGGCGCTCGGCGTGGGCGTGATCCTCCCGACCGTGGGGGCGGCGCTGCAACCGGCGCATACGGGAACGCTCGGCATTGGCAGCTACGCGCTCCTCGCCCTCCTCGGCTTCGCGGGGAACGTGGCAACCTCCATCCCCGATGCCGACGCCGACCTCGCTGCGGGCAAGCGCAGCCCCGCCGCTCGCCTCGGGCGCTTGCGCGCGTTCGCCCTCGCGCTCGCCGCGAACTTGATCGCCATGACCGGCGTAGGCCTCGCGCGGACGCCCCTTGCCTTCCTCGCGGCACCGCTCTTCGCCGTCGCGGTGCTCGAAGGTCGCACGCTGCGCGACGCCTCTCGCTGCACGCGCGCGGTCTACCCGCTGGCGTTCGGCGGCGGCGCGGTCGTCGCCGCGTGGGCGCTCGCTATGGCTTGGTGAGCCCGAGCGACTGGGCGACCTCGAAGCGAAGCTCTTGGTAGGCGCGGCTCCAATCGCCGCGCGCGGGGCCGCACGACGAGAGACGGTACGCGCGCACGGGCAGCGCGTCGCGAGCAGCGAGCGCGCGGTGAATCGCGACCTCGGAGCTCGGCTCGCGATCGAAGCGGAAGGGGTTCCGCGGGCGATCGTCGCGGAGCCGCGGGTAGGTCGCGTCGTCGGAGGCGATGAGCGCGAGCATCTCCCGGCCTCGCGCGAGCATGAACTCGAGGAAGAGCGGCGCGTACGGCTCGTTCGCCGCGTGCTCGTTCGGTGCACGCTGCACCCATTTCGCCCAGTCGAAGCCGTAGAGGAAGTCGTGCACGTAGCGGAAGCGCACGGTCGAGTGGCGCCCGAAGAGCGCCTGAAGATCGACGAGGGCTCGGCCCGTGTCGCGGACGGTTCGGATTGGGTCTTCGGCGCGCTCTGCGCTGACCACGCACGCCTCGACGAGCGCCGCGTAGTCCGCGAAGAGGTTCTCGGGGAAGTGCTCCGCCACCGCCTCCACGAGCTCGCGCGCGAGATCGGCGATCGCCTCGACGATGCGCGCGTCGCGCCGCTCGAACGCGAGCGCGCACGCGATCTCTTCGAACCCCAGAGCCTCGCTCCGCTCGGGGTCGAGCGTGCGCCTCGAAATGCCGCGCGCAGCAATGGCGCGATCGAGCGCAACGAAGGGCGTGAGCGCACTCACGAGGCTCCCCCTGCGAGCGCGCGATCGAGGGCAAACCCGAGCGTCGCGCACGACCATGCGGCCAGGACACAGCGACGCACCGCGCCCTTCAGGACGGCCAGCCCCGCGCGCTCCTCGCCGTCCCACTGGCGCGCCGCACGCACGGCCGCCCCAACGGTCGCACCCAGTGCGATCGCGACGAGCGCAGCCGAGGGCCGCCCGAAGAGCGAGACCGCGAGCGCCGCGAGCGACGACAGCGTAAGCGTGAGCGCTGCCGCACGGGCCGTTGGCAGCGCGCCGAAGCGCACCGCGAACGTGCGCTTGCCCGCGAGGTCATCGGCCTTCGCGTCGGCCACGGTGCTCGCGAGTGCCCCCGCGAGCGACACACCGACCAACGCTGGGAGCAACGCCGCGAGGGCG
>CAIOHM010000450.1 GCA_903858055.1 uncultured delta proteobacterium | reverse complement strand
GCGACGCCGCCCGCGAGGCCAAGCGCATCGAGGAGCAGGTCCGCGAAGAGGCGGAAAAGCGGGCGAAGCGCGTCATCGGCATCGCCATCCAGCGCTACGCGGGCGAGCACGTGCAAGAGCGCGCAGCCACCGCGGTGCACCTGCCTTCGGACGAGCTCAAGGGCCGCATCATCGGCCGTGAAGGTCGCAACATCCGCGCGCTTCAAGAGGCATGCGGCGCGGACTTCATCGTCGACGACACGCCCGAGACCATCGTGGTCTCCGCGTTCGATCCGATCCGGCGCGAGGTCGCGCGACTCTCGCTCGAGCGACTCGTGCAAGACGGGCGCATTCACCCGTCGCGCATCGAGGAGGTCGTCGAGAAGGCGCGCCACGACGTGGAGCGCGGCATGGACGAAGCCGCCCGCGCGGTGCTCGACGAGCTCCACCTCTCGAAGGTTCACCCAGAGATTTCCAAGCTCCTCGGTCGCTTGCGCCACCGCTACTCGTACGCGCAGAACGTGCTCCGCCACTCGGTCGAGTGCGCGCACCTCACGGCGCTCATGGCCGGCGAGCTTGGCCTCGACGCGAAGCAAGCGCTCCGCGCCGGGCTCCTCCACGACATCGGCAAGGCCGTGAGCCACGAACAAGAGGGCGGTCACGCGGTCATTGGCGGAGCGCTCGCGCGCAAGTACGGCGAGGACCCGGTCGTCGCGAACGCGATCGCGTGCCACCACGACGACGAGCCCGCGATCAGCGTCATCGGACACCTCGTCACCGCGGCGGACGCCCTCTCGGGTGCGCGGCCCGGTGCGCGCCGCGAGGCGCTCGAGAGCTACGTGAAGCGCCTCCACGATCTCGAGGCGATCGCCGTGCGGTTCATGGGCGTCGAACGCAGCTTCGCGATCCAGGCGGGGCGCGAGGTGCGCGTCATGGTCGAGCCGGGCGAGGTGACCGACGCGGAGGCGGCGCTGCTCGCGCGCGAGATTTCGCGTTCGATCGAGGAAGAGCTCACGTACCCCGGTCAGGTTCGCGTGACCGTCGTGCGCGAGACCCGCGCCGTGGATTACGCGAAATAGCCCGCGTACGCGAGGGCGTCAGCGAGCGAGCGCGGGCTCGACGCGGCTCTTCACGTTCGCGTCGTGTCGCCGGACGGCTTGCTTCAAGAGCGCGTGCGCCAGAAGGGCGACGAGCGGCCATGCGAGCGCCGAGCGGCACTCGACGTGGAACGCACGAACGACGCGCGAGCCTGCGGGCGAAGGCTCGTAGCGAATGTCCTCGATCATCGCGCGCACGAGCCACGAGGTCGGCGCTCCGAAGGTGAGCTCGACCGTGTAGCGCGCGCCGCGCTCGAACGCGATCACGCGCTCGTGGTGCACGCTGTCGTCGGTGTTGGTGACGCGGATCTCGCTCCCGACACGCAGAGGAATCTCGCTCGGCTCGGCGCGGACGATGCCGGGTACGGGACCGAAGCCCGTGAAGGTGTGCCAGGTCGTCGTGTCGGCGATCGCGTCGAAGACGACGGCGGGCGCGGCGCGGTACTCGGTGACGGTCTGAAACGAGGGCATCGTGAGGCTCGGTCGGAGGCGCGCTACTTCAGCTGGCAGGCCGGGCACACGCCGTAGAGCTCGTGCTTGTGGCTCCGCAGGCGAAAGCCATAGCGCGAGGCGATCTCCTCTTGGATCTCCTCCACGCGCTCGTCTTCGAACTCGGTGATGCCGTTGCACACCGTGCAGATGAGGTGGTCGTGGTGCGAGCTCTCGTCGGCGAGCTCGTAGCGCGTGAGCCCGTCGCCGAACTGCCGCTCGTTGGCGACGCCGCACTCGGCGAGGAGCTTCAAGGTTCGGTAGACGGTGGCGTAGCCAACGCGCGGGTCTTGGGCGCGCACGCGGGCCAAGAGCTCCTCGATGCTCACGTGGTCGCCGCTCGCGAGGAAGATGTCGACGATGACCCGACGCTGGTCGGTCGAGCGGAGCCCCTTCTTCGCCATGTAGCCACGCAAGAGCTCGCGCGCGTGTTCGCGCGTGGCCTCGGAGGGCTCGGCGTGGTGAGGCGAGGCTGCGCTCAACTTTTGGCTCTCAGCGCTCGACGGGGAGGCCGGCGCCCTCCCACGCGAGGAAGCCACCTTCGAGGTAGCCCACGGGGACTTCGGCTTCGATGAGCTTCGTGGCCGCCTCTTGCGAGGCCGCGCCGCCACGGCAATAGAGGATGGGCGTAGCCCCGAGCATGAAGAGCTCGCCGAGGCGCTCGCCGATCGTCTCGGCCGGGAAGTTCTTGGCCCCGGGGACACGCGCGCGTCCGTAGGCAGCGGCTTCGCGCACGTCGACGGCGACGACGCGGCCCGCGCGAATGAGCTGGGCGAGCTCGGCGGGCTTCACGGCGCCCTCGGGACGAGGGAGATGCTTGTCGAGCATTTGCGCGAGCTGCTTG
>CAIOHM010000449.1 GCA_903858055.1 uncultured delta proteobacterium | reverse complement strand
GCCTCGGGCGCGTGCTGCGCAAGAAAGAGGGGAAGCGCGCCGTCCTCTACGAGCTCGTCACCGCGGGTACCGCCGAGACGAAGACGAGCGAGCGCCGGAGGGAGCACAGTGCTTACCGCTGACCTCGTCCGAATCCGCAAGAAGGGCGACGTTCACGTGCTCGAGGGCCTCGGCGAAGCGATGCGCGACGAGCTCGACACGCTCGCGGAGCGCATCGTCCACGTGGGCGCCGAGAGCGTGGGACGCACACGCGGCGAGATCGAGATCGCACGGATGACCGAAGGCGTGAGCCCGCGCGAGAAGCAGCTCGCGCGCGCGCTCGAGGTGGTCTTCGACGACGCGAGCACCTACGAGGGCGGCGGCGGTGAAGCCACGGTCGCGACGCGCATGGCTCTCTTCGAGGCTGCGGCCAAGCGAAGGCGTGAGGCGGACGCGGGGGCGACGTTCGATCGCGGCGAGGTCATCGCGACCTTCGCACGTGCGAGCGGTCTCGAGCCCGAGGCCGTGGAGCGCAACCTCTACGCGGACCGCAAGCGCGAGGAGCGCCTCGTGGCGGCGGGGTTCACGGCGGGCGAAGCGCTCGTGCGTCGCTGGGAGCTCGCGCGGGTGCAGGCCATGCTCTTGCGCGCGACGGCGATCACGATCTCGTTCTCCCGCATCGAGCCGACCGCGCTGCGTCGGCTCCTCCGCGCGCTCAAGTTCCACCAGCTGCTCCACGTGGTCGAGCTCCGTGGTGAGAGCGAGGCTGTCGTGCGCGTCGACGGGGCCTCGAGCCTCTTCGACGCGACCACGAAGTACGGCCTCCGCTACGCGACGCTGGTGCCGCACATCGTCGCCGCGGGCGCCTCGGAGATCCTCGCCGAGCTCAAGGTGCGACCGAAGAAGATCTTTCGCGCGGACGAAGACCTCCTCGCGAGCCTGCGCGACGAGGCCGAGCGCTTGGCGGGCGAAGCGAACATGCGCCCCGAGGTCGACGATCTCCTTTCGCGCTTCGCGGACCTCCGCTCCCGCTGGTCCGTGGAGCGCGGCACGCGGGTGGTCTCGCTCGCGGGCGTGGCCGTGTGCGTTCCCGACCTCGATTTCGTGCGCGACGACGGTCTACGCGTGGGGTTCGAGCTCATGGGGTACTGGAGCCGCAAGGCCGTGTGGGCCCGGGTCGAGGCCGTCGAGCAAGGGTTGGCCGAGCCCGTTCTCTTCGCCGTGAGCGAGCGGCTGCGCGTGAGCAAGGAGGCGCTGCCGCAGGAGGCTCCCTCGGCGCTGTACGTCTTCAAGGGCACCCTGCGCCCGAAGGCCGTGCTCGAGCATCTCGAGGCCATGGCCGCCGCGAGCGACGCGCGAAGCGGGCCGCGCATCGAACGCAAGACTCGCAAGAAAGCTGGAAAGCGAACCCCATGATGCTCGTCGTTCGGGTGCTCTTCTTCGTCGCGACGATGGTCACGGTGACGGTCGGCCTGCATCGCTACCTCTGGCTTCGCCTCGCGCGCGATCCTGCGTGGCCCGTCAGCGCGCAGCGCCTCGTGGCGATCGTGCTCGTCGCGCTCGTCCTCGCCACCGTCGCAACGATGATCCTCGTGCGCTCCGCATCGCGCGAGACGCTCATGCCGCTCGCGTGGGTCACGTACACCTGGATGGGCGCGCTCTTCTTCCTCGTGGCCTCGTTGGCGGTCGGAGACCTGGTCCGCATGATCGCTCCGAAGCCCGTCGACGAAGCGCGTCGCGTCTTCTTCGCGCGCGCTCTCTCTGCGGTCGCCGGCATGTTTGCGGCGGGCGCCGTCGGTCGAGGCATGGCCAACATGCGCGCGCCCGTGTCGCTCGTGCGCGTGCCCGTGACCTTGCCGCGGCTGCGAGGCTCTCGCGCGTGGCGCATCGCGCAGATCTCCGACGTGCATGTGGGCCCCACGATCGGCCGGGAATTCCTGGACCAAATCGTCGATCGCGTGAACGCCGAGCGCCCCGATCTCGTCGTGATTACGGGCGACCTCGTCGACGGAAGCGTCGCCGCGCTCGAGGCCCACGTCGCTCCGCTCGGGCGGCTCGCCGCGCCCGAGGGCGTCTACTTCATCACGGGAAACCACGAGTATTACTCCGGTGCCGTCGCATGGTGCGCGCACCTCGAGACGCTCGGTATCCATGTACTCCGCAACGTTTCGTGCGCGATCGGTGGCGACGACGGGTTCACGCTCGCGGGCGTCGACGACTGGACCGCGCACCAGTTCGCGCGGCTCGCGCCCGGCCACGCGCACGACCTCGAGGGCGCGCTCCGCGACGTGCACCCCGATCGCCCCGTCGTTCTCTTGGCGCATCAGCCGAAGAGCGTCCGTGAGGCCGCCGCACGTGGCGTGGACCTGCAGCTCTCAGGGCACACGCACGGCGGTCAACTCGTTCCGTTCAACTTCCTCGTGCGGCTGCAGCAGCCGTTCGTGGCGGGGCTCGCGCGGGTCAACGAGCGCACGCAGATCTACGTGAGCCGCGGCACGGGCTACTGGGGGCCGCCCATGCGCCTCGGGGCGCCGGCGGAAATCACGCTCCTCACGCTCGCCGCGGGCTGAGCGGCACGTACGCAGGGCCTCTCCGCGGCCGTTCCAGCGCGACGCGATTTCGTGCGCACGGATCGCTCACCCCCTGTGTTCGCAGGGTTTTTCTTGCGGCCGTCGGCACGTCGCGTCATCGTTGCGGGGTCGCCATGCGTATCGCCTCGCTCCTTCGCTACCCGCTCGTGGTCCTCTCCCTCGGTGTGCTCTCGGCCGCGTGCGCGGGGAGCAGCGCCCCTGGTTTCAAAGTCACCGACGGCGGCTCCAGCGGTGGGGGTGGTGGCGGTGGCGGCGGCGGCGGCGACGACGACGGCGGCTTCGTGGTGGGGCCGACCGACGAGTTCGACGCGGGGCGCATTTCGGGCGACGCCGGTTGCGCGGGCGTGAAGTCCGAGGGCAAGCGCTCGCCCGTGTACATGCTCATCGTCCTCGACGGCTCCGGGTCGATGCAGTCGAGCAGCAAGTGGACCGCTTCGGTGCAGGCGCTCACGCAGTTCTTCCAGCAAGTGCAGGGCGCGAACGACCCGGCCTTCGGCCTTGGCATGACCGTCTTCGAAGACTCGCGCACGAGCAGCTTCGGCGGGAACGGCTCCATCCAGATCCCCATCCGCGTGGTCGACTCGGCTCAAGCTACCGCGCTCTCGACTCGCCTGACCTCGTCCTCGCCCTACGGCGGCACGCCGACGTACACCACGATGCAGGCGGCCTACACGAACGTCGCCGCGTTCAACCCGCAGCTCCCGCTGCTGCCCAACGGGAAGAAGGTCATCGTGCTCATCAGCGACGGTGTCCCCAACGGCGGCGCGACCGAGCAGAACAACGTCATCAACCTCGCGCGCCAGAAGGCGAACATTCAGCCTGCCGAGCTCGCGATCACCACGTTCTCGATGGGCGTGGGCCCCATCGGCGGCAGCACCTCTTCCTACGACCCGAAGTTCATGGCCCAGGTCGCCGTGGCGGGCGGCACCGCACGCCCGAACTGCGACGTGAACAACATCAGCGACGCCACGCGCATGTGCCACTTCCAGCTCACGCCGGGCTCGAACCCCTCGCAACTCGCGACGGACTTCCTCGCGGCGATCAACACGATCCGCGGCCTTGCTGCCTCGTGCGAGTACGCGTTCACGGTCCCCGCGGGCCAGCAGCTCGACCCGAACCTCGTGAGCGTCTCGTTCACGCAGAACGGTCAGTCGACCGAGGTTCCGAAGAGCACCACGAACGGCTGGCGCTACGACAACCCCTCGAACCCGACGAAGGTCATCCTCGAGGGCGGCTGGTGCGACCAGGTCCGCAACGCGAGCGACGGCAAGATCGAGATCGTCCTCGGCTGCGCGCCGAAGGTGAACTGACTCCCTCGGTGTGACCGCCGGCGGGCGCGATCTCAGGGCCCGCCAACGACGGTCGCGCGCGGCGTGCCTACGTCGAAGAAGCGTCGCGGGTCGCCGCTCTCGCCGCGCATGGCCGCCTCCGCCACGTTCACGAGCTCACGCGCGCTGACGTAATGCAGACGCAGCTTGCGTCGCTTGCATTCTGCAAGCATCTCCTCGTGGAACCGTCGTGTGGGCTCGCCGAGCATCGCGAAGGCGTTCTTCTCGGGGGCTCCGTGCGTGTGCACCTTCACGAAGGCCCACTCGGGTCGCCCCGCGACGTGGACGTGTTGATCGAGCCAGCTGCGAAAGCGCGCGAGCGTGGGCGGATCGTTGCCCTGCAGATCGCCGTTCTCGATGCGCACTCCACGGCCCCGCGGACGAAGGGCGAGCGCGAGAGGCCCTTGCACGAGGAGGAGGCTCTCGCGGCGCCGGGTCCCGACCGCGACAGGCTCGGCGGCCTCGTAGCTGCGCTTGCGTGCGGGGTCACCGGTGCCTTGAGCGATCGCGTTGACCCAGCCTGGCTGGCTCTCGTCGGGGGCGCTCGGGAACGTCATGTCAGCGTAGCAGCCGAGGCTCCACAGCAGCGGGAGCTCGGCGTCGACGCCGCACATGCGACCGTCGTGTCGCGCGTTGGCGAGGCACCAGTTGCCGTGGATGAACACCCAGCGTGGCTTGCCTTCGACGACGGGCAAGAGCCCATGCCGCATGAAGTTCGCGAGGGCCTCCTCGAGGGTGGCGCGTAGCGAGGCTTCGGTGTCGTTCTCGTGGTGAAGGTGCACCTCGAACTCGCCGTGGCCCGCGCGCGCGAGCTCGGCGAGCCCCTCGAGCAGCTCGGGGTCGTACTGGTCGCCGGGGTAGAAGAACGTGTGGCGGGGGCCGCGTCCGCCGGCGTCTTCGAGCCCCGCCGCGAGCTTCGGGTACTCGTGGCGCCAGCGCTCCACGCGCTCGAGGCCGCGCGCGCGATCGACGTTCCCCCAGAGCGGCTCGTGGTGGTCGCACACGCAGAAGAGGACGTCCGTCACCGTCGCACGCTCGTCACGCGTGCGCGCGGCGCGGTCACGAAGCCAGGGGCCTACCCAGCGCTGGAGCTGCTTCTCCTGGAGCTTGCGCAGCACCGTGCCGATCACGTGCGGTGCTCGCTCGCGGGAACGTCGAGGAGCACGAGATCGGTCGGCTTGTGCTCCCCGAGCTGCTGCATCGTCGCGAGGAGATCCGCGCCGCGCGTGACCTCGCTCCGCGCCACCACGAGGAGTGCGTCGACGCCCTGCGCGAGCACGTTCGCGTCGCCGGAGCCGAGCACCGCGGGACCGTCGACCACGACGTAGTCGTAGGCGGGCGCCAGGAAGAACAGCGCCTGGAGGAAGTGCGTGCTGTAAAGCGTTTGGGCGTAGCCGATGCCCGGCTCTTCGAGGAGCGCGTGGAGGCTCGGTCCGAGGGCGAGCTCGATCCACGGGTCGTTCCGGTTCTGCATGCGGCGCGCGAGCTGCACCGAGAAGCCTTGGTGCTTCGGCACCTCGACGCCGAGAAGCGCGGCGAGGCAGGGCGCTTGGAAGTTCGCCTCGACGAGGAGCACGCGGGCGCGCTGGGCCTCCGAGAGCGCGAGCGCAAGCTGCGCGGCAAACACGCTCTTGCCTTCGCCGGCGCGCGGGCTGACGACGCCGAGGAGCTTCTGCCCGAGGGGCTGCCGAAGTTCGAGGCGTTGGCGCACGAGGCGCAGGGCGCTCGCCGTTTCTGCCGAGCCGCCTGGGAGCATCGCGAGGAGCTCGGGGCGCGGCGGGCGCGCGTCGACCCGCACCGTGCGCACCGGGGACTTGTCGGCGACGTCGAGCGCGAAGCTCTTGGCGTCGACGATCACGGTCTTCGAGTCGTCATCCACGGCGACCTCGTGGCGGCAGCGAGAGACGGGGGATCACGCCAAGCGGCGCGCGGAGGCCGAGCTGGCGCAGATCGCTCACGTCGCGCACGCGGTCGTCGAAGAGAACCGACGCGACCGCGTAGGCGAGGGCGAGGAGCAACGAGAGAATACCGCCGCCGAGCGCGATCTTCGAACGCCCGCCCTTGAAGGGCTTCGTGGGGAGGTTCGCGGGATCGAGGATGGCCATCGATTCGTTCGCGGCCGCCTGCGCGGCCGACAGCTCGAGGTTCGCCTTCTCGAGGGTCTCGCGACGCTGGGCATAGAGCTCGCGCGCGTCGCGCACTGCTCGGAGGCGTCTCTCGAACTCGAGGCGCAGCTCGGTTTCGTTGACCGGCGCCTCGTCGGCCTTCGGCGCGGCGGCGGCCGCCGTGGCCACGCGCGCTCCGACGTAGGGTTTCGCCTTTGGAGCGGCGTGAGCGGCACCCGTCGCGGTGAGCTGCGCTTCGGCGCGCGCGCGCTCGAGGCGTCCATTCGCGGTGTCGAGGGCGCGCTGGGCGACCGCGAGGTCTCCCCGTGCGGCGACGACGTCGGGATGTTGATCGGTGTACCCTGCAAGCTTTTCTTGGAGCTCTTGCTGCGCGCGCGCGACGCGCGTTGCTGCCTCGTCACGGGCTGCGGTCAGCTGGGCGAGGATGCCCGCGACCGAGGTCGGGAGGCTTGGCTCGCCGGCGACTTGCGACGGCGCGTTGCCGCCCGTCGCCGCCGTTGGCACGGGCGCACCGGGGGCTGCGGCTGTGCGCTGCGACGTCACGAGCAGATCGGCCGACCCAGGCATGGATCCACGTACGCTCGCGGCCATGACCGGGTGCTCGCTCGCGAAGGTCGAGAGGGCCTTCTCGGCCTCGTCCATCCGCGACTCCGCCTGCTCTTGCTCGCGCGCCACGAATGACGCCCGCTGCTTCGCCTGCGCGACCTTCTGGCTCTCGAACTCCTTGATCATGTCGTCGGCGAGGCGCTGCGTCACCAGTTGCGCGGTCTCGCGCGAGTCGGACTCGAACGAGAGGAAGAAGGTCTCGCTGTCGCGACCGCGAACCTCGATGTGATCGCGCGCCTCGTCCACCGCCTCGCCCATGCCGCGGCTGTCCACGATGCGCGGGTAAAGCTCGAAGTCGTGCACGACGCTCTCGAGGCGCGCGCGCGTCGTCAGCACTTGGCGGAGCCGCGGGGCGAGGTGCATCACCCGATCGACGCCGGACTCCTCGGACTCGCCTTTGCCGAGGCGGTAGAGCACCACGCACTCGCTTCGAAAGATGAGCTTCTGCTGGAGCGCGAGGCCGACCGACGCCGCCGAGCCGATCGCCACGATGGCGACCGCGGGCTTCCAGTGCTGGAGCGCACGCCTCACGATGGTCTTCATCCGATCGATGCGCTCGCGCGCCGACGGCTCCTCGGGCGGCGGGGTGTAGGCCCCAAAGTGCGGCATCGAGGTGAAGGGCGGCATCGACGGATTCGATGCGCCGTGCGACGGCGGCGGAATCGATGGACTCGGCGGACGAACACTATGCATGAAGGGCCCCCCAGGGGTTGCGAAGCGTTGTGCGCGCGGTCAACGGCGCCGAGTTCTCGCCGCGGCGCGGTTCACCCGCGAAGCCCTGCGAGGCGCTCGAGGCCTTCGAGCCGCTGGAAGAGGAACCGCTCGGCGGGGCCGAACGAGTTCACGCGCTCGCGCAGGCGCGAGACGTAATCGCGGAGCTGCTGGGTCTGCACCGAGTTCACCTTGCGCAGGGCAATGTAGAGCTCGTCGATCACCGGCGCGGGGCAGGGGCGGGCCTCGCGGAAGTAGAGCTCGACGACGAAGTCGACCCAGTTGCCCTTGCCCGTGCCGCTCGCGAGGCGCGCAGCCAAGCGGGCGGCGAGATCGACGACCTCGCTGCCCACGTGCTGGCCCGAACGGAGCTGCTCGAGGACGTCTTGGAGCGAGGCCGAGACGATGCGCTCGGCTTCGTCGACGCGGTTCATGCTCAGCGACTTCTCCGCGACCGACGCGATCATCGCGAGGCCGCCCACGGGCCTGCGCGGCGCCTGCACGGTGTCTTCGCGTGGGCTCGAGGAGATCGCGGGCGGCGCCGTCATGAAGTGAGAGGCGGTGTTCCCGGAAGCTGCGCCCGAGGGGGCGACCTCGTTCGGCATCTTCGTGATCGAGAGCCGCGCGAGGCGGGCGGTCGACGTGAGGCCCGGCTGCTCCTCACTCTTTGACTCGAGCAGCGTCATCTCCTGCGCGCCGATCAAGATGCGATCGCCGATCTTGAGCGGGTGGCGCCCGACGATGCGCTGCCCATTGACCAGCACGCCGTTGCGGCTCCCGAGGTCTTCGGTCGACACCTCGGCGGCGGTCACGATGAGCAGCGCATGACGACGCGAAACGAGCGGGTCATCGAGCGAGAGCTGGCACGAGGGGCTACGACCGATGAGGAACTCGCCCTCACCCATTTCGAAGTCATGCTGCAAGTAGCGGAGTCGAAATCGCATGGCGGTCGCGTGGCGCCCCGAAGAGGGCAGGACGAGGACGATATCGAAGCGAGCGCCCGCCAAGCAAGAGAGCGCGACGCCGTCGGCGACTTTCGTTGAAAGTGCGTCGGCGAACGCGTAGCGTCCTCGCCGATGGCCCAGGACGTTACCCCTGAGATTGAGCGAATCTGCACGGAAGTGCTGAGTCCGCTCGTAGAGGGGGACGGGGGCGAGCTCTGGCTCGTGTCGATTTCGCCGGCGTCCATCCACGTGCACCTCGCGGGCACGTGCTGCGGCTGCCCCGGTGCGCCCATGACGCACGAGCATTTCATCGCGCCGGCCCTGCGGCTCGCGGCGCCCACGACCCCGGTGCGCACGACCACGGGTTTCCTCGTGCCGCCCGGCGCGCGGCGCATGACGAAGAGCGCCTGAGCGCGCGGTCGCAGCGTGCGAGGGGCGCCCCCTCCGCAGCGCCGTGCGACCGAATCAGACGAAGAGCGCGGCGACGTTCTCGGAGTTGCGAAGGACCGCGTTGCGCGCCGTGAGGACCTCGCAGCCCTTCTTCGTGACGAGGATCGTGTGCTCGAACTGGGCCGAGAGGCCGCGGTCGGCGGTGCGCACGGTCCACTTGTCGGCGGGATCGATCTCGACCGCGTACGTGCCCTGGTTCACCATCGGCTCGATCGTGAAGATCATGCCTGCGCGGAGGCGCTCGCCGGTGCCGCGCTTGCCGTAGTGCTTCACTTGCGGGTCTTCGTGGAACCTGCGGCCGATGCCGTGGCCCACGAAGTCGCGCACGACGCCGAAGCCCTCGCCCTCGACGTACTGCTGGATCGCCGCGCCGATGTCGCCGAGCGTCGCGCCCTCACGGACCTCCTCGATGCCGATCGCGAGCGAGCGGCGTGCACACTCGGTCACGCGCCGCGCGATGGGCGAGGGGTTGCCGATGTAGAACGTCGCCGAGGTGTCGCCGTGGAACCCTTTGTAGATGGTCGTCACGTCGACGTTCACGATGTCGCCGTCGTTGAGCACCTGGGCGCTCGGGATGCCGTGGCAGACGATCTCGTTGACCGAGGTGCAGACGCTCTTCGGGAACCCGCGGTAATTCAGCGGTGCCGGTACTCCACCGCGCGCGAGCGTGTCGTCGTGGACGAAGCGGTTGATGTCGTCCGTGGTCATGCCCGCTTTGAGGATTTCGCCGACGGCGACGAGGGTCTCGGCGGCCTTCGCGCACGCGACGCGCATGCCTTCGATCTCTTTGGGCGACTTGACGTTGGTTCGGGACACGGGAGCTTTCGTGAGGGGAAACGCAGGAAATCGCGGAAACTTAGGGGGCGCTGCGGGCGACGAGCTCGCGGGCCTCGGCGGTGTCGGCGACCGTGTGCACGTGCCACTGCGAGCGCTGATTCTCCCGCGCGTAGCGCCGGCCGAATACGAGCAGGTTGGCGCGCTCGAAGTTCGGGCGGAAGTTGCCGACGAGGTTCGCCGTGCGCGAGCCGGCGGGCGCCTCGACCTCGAGCGTCTTTGGCGCAAGCGAGCCACCCTGGAGCACGTCGCGTGTCGTGAGCTCGACGAGCCACCCGCCCGAGGCCATGGGGAGAATCGCTGTCACCTGGGACCGGAAGATGGCCTCCGAGAGGCGCGCGCGCTCGAGGAACGTCTCGTCGTCACGGGTCTCGTAGGAGCCCAGCGTCACGCCGACGGTCGGCGGTTCGAGCGCGTCGTCGAAGAGCTGCTCGACGCGCGCGGCGTTCACGGCGGTCGACGGCCCACCCTCGGGGGTGCAGGCCGCGAGCAGCAGCGCGAGGACCATCGCTTTTCGTCGCATGTGGGCGTCGTTAGCGTTACACCGACCGGAAGACCAGAGGCCCCTAGCCCCAAGCGCACCATGCACCGAACCGTCTACGCCCTCTCGCTGCTCCTCGCCGTCACCCCCGCCTTCGCCGCGCCGAAGAAAGCCGCCAAGAAAGAGGCGCCGGTGCAGCTCGAAGCCCCCGCGGCGGTGGAGTCCATGAACGCGCTGCTTCAGAAGTGGCGCTGCGGGGCGCTCGACCCCGCGAAGTGCCCCGTGAAGACGGCGCCCACGGTGGCCCTCGAAGGCTTCCGCTGGGGAGCCTCGAAGCGCGAAGTGCTCGAGGTCTACACGCGCGGCGGCGGCATCATCGATCAGAAGTACGACCCGCAGCTCCGCACGGTCTCGCCGGGGTCGAAGATGCAGGCGATCGAAGCGCAGCGCGAGGAAGAGCGCGTGCTCGCGAGCCAGCTCTTCACCGAGTTCGACGACAAGCACACGGGCTACGACGCGACCTTCCTTTGGAAGAGCCGCGAGTACAGCTACGCGAACGGGGAGTCGCTCCTCGAAATTCGCTCGGGCCTCGGCCTCGGCGCCATCGACGGCCGCCTGCGCCGCTTCTTCTTCTTCTTTGGGGGCAAAGGCGACGGCCAGCGCCTCTGGAAGATCTACGAAGAGCTCCCGCTCGGCGCGAACTCGCCGTTCGGCGCGGACTTCCAAGACGCCGTCAACAAGCTCGCGGCGACCTTCGGCGTGATGGGCCGCCTCCGCACCGCCGGCCAGGGTGACGGTGTGGTCTCCACGCAGATCGACTGGCAAGACGACGTCGTCCACGTGCGCCTCGTCGAGCGCCCGGACGCTCCGAACGTCGCGACCTTCGTCCTCGAAGACCGCCGCACGCTCGAGAGCCTCGCTTCGCTCCGCTCGAACAAGGGCGACGATCCGTTCACGCTCGACCCGAGCGTCGCAGGCGCGACCACCGGCGGCATCTCGGACCCGACGGCCGAGAAGGCGGGCGGCGTGGCAGGCCCCGAGGCCCCGAAGGACGCGAAGAAAAAGAAGCCGAGCAAGCGCTGAGCTCGCGGACACCTCGATGACCCTCTCCTCCGACGACGCCAAGCGCATCGCTCCTTTCGTCTCGAACCTCGACCGCGACGTGTTCGCGCTGGCGGGGTTGCCGGAGGAGGTGGTCGCGGTATTGTTTGCGTATTACTCGCGTTCGCGCGAGGACTTGCGCACGAACCTCGCCAAGCTCCTCGTCGAAGACGAGCTCGGCAGCGCGGAGTCGGGGGTCTCGAACTTTCGCTTCGCGAGCGAGAAGGCGAAGGCGTTTCACGAGAAGTGGGTCGTCGGCTACGGCCACGCCTCGGTCGCCGAGCACGCGGTCGTGCACCTCGCGCTCGAGAACGTGAGCATCGTCGCGACGAAGACCATCGAAGACATGCGCCTCGGCAGCTACACCGAGAAGAGCACGCGCTACGTCGCCTTCGACGAAGGGAGCTTTCAGTCGCTTCCTTCGCTCCCGCCGGAGCTCGCCGCGCGCTACGAGGAGACCTGCCGCGGCCTCTTCCGCACGTACCTCTCGCTCATTCCCCGCGTCGAGGAGAAGGTTCGCGCTGCGATTCCGCGAGGCGAAAAGCAGCCAGAGCGCGCCTATGACGCCTCCATGCGCGCGAAGACCTTCGACCTCTTGCGCGGGCTCTTGCCTGCCTCGACCAAGACGAACCTCGGGCTCACCGCCAACGCGCGCAGCATCGAGACGCTCCTCTCCAAGATGCTCGCGAGCCCGCTCGCGGAGGTCACCTCCCTCGCGGAGGAGATGCACAAGGAGTCGCAAGCGGTCGCCCCGACGCTCGTGAAGTACGTGGCGAAGAACGCGTACCGCGTGGCGCTGCGCGAGACCGTCGCTCCCATGACGGCCCTCGCGCTCCCGCCGGCGAGCTACGTCGCCGTCGAGCCTCGCAGCGGCGTCGATCTCATCGACTACGACGGCAACGGCCTCGACCGTGTCATCGCCTCGCTGGCGATCGAAGCGCCCGAGATGACGATGTCCGCCGAGCAAATCGCGGGGGCCGTGAGCTCGGTGTCGCTCGACGAGAAGACCGAGCTGCTCCGTGCGGCGCTCGTCGACCGCGGCCGCTTCGACCCGGTGCCGCGCGCCTTCGAGGCCGCGCGCTTGGCGTTTGAAATCGTCGTGGATTACGGCGCTTGGCGCGACCTGCAGCGTCACCGCCTCCTCTCGCCCTTCGTGCAGCGCCTCGGCTGCGAGCTCGGCTACGTGGTCCCGCCAGAGCTCGAAGATCTGGGCTTCGCGGACGAGTTCCGTGCGGCCCTCGACGGCGTCGTTCCCGTGTGGCGCGCGATGGTCGACGAGTGCCCGTGGCAGGCGCAGTACGTCGTGCCGCTCGCGTACCGCATGCGCACCACGTGGCACATGAACCTGCGCGAATGGTTTCACGTGGTGGAGCTTCGCTCGTCGAAGGCTGGGCACCCGAGCTACCGCGCCATCGCGCAGGAGATGTACCGTGCGCTCGTGAACGTGTGGCCTTGGCTCGAGGGCACGGCCCGCGTCGACCTCGGCGAGTACCGCTTCGGTCGCGTGGAGTAGCGCGAGCGTCAGCGCCGCGTCTTCGTGCGCTTCGCGGTGGGGGGGCCACCGGCCGCGACGGCTTTTGTGGTCGAGGCCGCGCGCGCCCCGAGCATTTCACGCGCCGCATGCCGCGTGCCTTCGCCGATGGTCGTGCCGCCCATCATGCGCGCGACCTCCTCGACGCGCTCCTCGGGCGTGAGGAGGCGCAAGCGGCTCATCGTGCGCCCGCGGTCTTCGCTCTTGTCGACCACGTAGTGACGCGTCCCGAGCGCAGCGATTTGCGCGAGGTGCGTGATGCAGAAGACCTGACGGTGATCGGCGATGGTTGCCATCGAGCGGCCGATGACCTCGGCGATCGCGCCGCCGACACCGGCGTCGACTTCGTCGAAGACGTAAAGACCCGCGGGACCTTTTTCGGCCAGCACCTTCTTGATGGCGAGGAGTGCGCGCGACAGCTCGCCGCCGCTCGCGATCTTTCGCAGCGGTCTCGGCTCTTCCCCGGAGTTCGGCGCGATCAGGAACTCGACGCGATCGATGCCTGCGCGCGAGAGGCGCGCGCCGTCGACGAGGGGCAAATCACTGGGGCCCGCCGTCTCTCCCACGGAGACGACCACGCGCGCGCGACCCATGCCGAGCGCGTGGAGCTCGCGGGCCACCGCGTCGGCGAGGGACTCGGCGGTCTCGCGCCGGCTCCGCGAGAGCTGCCGGGCCAGGGTCGTGCACTCTGCAAGGACCGCACGTTCGCGGGTTTCGAGCTCCTCGAGGCGCTCTCCCGCGTTTGCGAGGCCGGCGAGCTCCGTGGCGATCGTCTTCTTGTGGTCGAGGAGCTCCGTCGTCGTTGGGCCGTGACGGCGCAGCAACTTGTGCAGGCGAAAGAGGCGCTCCTCCACTTCGGTGAGGCGCGCGGGATCGGCCTCGACGCTCGAAGCGTAGGCCGCAAGGCTGCGTGCCGCGTCGACGAGCTGGCTGCGCGCGTCGTCGAGGGTGCGGGCGTGCGCCGCGAGGGACGGATCGAGATCGGCGGCGCGATCGAGTTCGGCGGCGAGGCGGCCGAGCATGTCGCAGATCGCGTCGTCGCCGTCGTAGAGGCGGTCGGCCGTGTGACGCGTGGCGTGCCCGAGCTTGTCGGCGTGGCGCAGGCGCGAACGCTCCGCTTCGAGCTCGCGCTCCTCGCCCTCGTACGGGTTGAGCTCGTCGATTTCGCGCAGCTGAAAGCCCAGGAATTCCTCGCGTTCGAGCCGGTGCTTCTCGGCCTCGCGCACGCTCGCACGCTCTGCGACGACCGCGGCGAGGGCGTCGACGCGATCGCCCAAGGCGAGGCGCTTCTCAGAGAGACCGCCGAAGGCGTCGAGGTACTCGAGGTGGGTGCTCGCGTCCGTGAGGCGCACACTCTCGTGCTGCGAGGCGATGTCGGCGAGCTCACCGCCGAGCTCCACGAGCTGCGCCGCCGTGGCGAGGCGACCGTTGAGGTAAGCGCGGCTTCGACCCTCTTGGGCCACCACACGACGCACGACGATCTCGCCCTCGTGAGGCACACCCCACTCGCCGAGAAGGAGCTCGGCGCGCGACGCCGGATCGACGTCGAAGAGCGCTTCGACCTCGGCCTCTTTCGACCCGGCGCGCACGAGCTCGGCGCTCGCGCGACCGCCGAGCACGAGGCTGAGTGCGTCCACGACCATGGACTTTCCTGCGCCGGTCTCGCCCGTGACGACGTTGAAGCCGGCGCCGAGCTCGAGATCGAGCGCCTCGATGAGCACGAGGTTGCGAACGGAGAGCTGGCGGAGCATGCCCACCGCATAGCCCATGGCCGTGCGCCGCTGGAGGACGGAAACGCCTCCGCCAAGAGGGGTCGACCGAATAGAGGCCCCCGGCGGCCGTGACGATGCGCCCACCACGACCCGCGCCGCACGAGCATCGCAAGCGAAGCGATGGTCGACCTCGAGTTCCCACCCACCCGCGCCGCCGCGCTCGACCGGCTCGCGGCCTTTCTGCCGGAGGCCGGGGCTCGCTATGAAGCGATGCGCAACACGGACGGCGGTCCCGCTCGCGCCACGACCTCGCGTCTGTCGCCCTTCCTGCGGCACCGTCTCCTCACGGAGCAGGAGGTCGTCGAGCGGGTGCTGCAGAGCCACGGTCGCGCCGCTTCCGCAAAGTTCGTGCAAGAGGTGCTGTGGCGCACCTATTGGAAAGGCTGGCTCGAGCTGCGCCCGGCCGTGTGGTCGCGCTTCGTGGCGGCGCGGGACGAGCACCTTCGGTCCCTGCGCGACCCGCGCGCGCTCCGCGAGGCCGAGGAGGGGCGGACGGGCATCGAAGGGTTCGACGATTGGGCGCGAGAACTCGTGGCGCACGGCTACCTCCACAACCACGCGCGCATGTGGTTCGCCTCGATCTGGATCTTCACGCTCCGTCTGCCGTGGGAGCTCGGTGCCGACTTCTTCCTGCGGCACCTGGTCGACGCGGACCCCGCGAGCAACACGCTCTCGTGGCGCTGGGTGGCGGGCCTTCAGACCGCCGGCAAGACCTACCTCGCCACCGCCGAGAACATCGCGCGCTTCACGAACGGGCGCTTTTCACCGCACGGGCTCGCTTGCGAGGCGACCGCGCTCACGGAACCGCCCGTGCCCGCAGCCGGCAAGCTCCCGCTTTCGGAGAGCGTGCAAGGCGACGCCCCCGCGCTCTTGCTCGTGACGCCGGAGGACATGAACCCGGAGTCGCTCTTCGCGAGCCCCGGCTCGTTTCGCGCCGTCGTCGTCGCGCGTGAGGAGCCGTCGCTGCGCGGGGCCCACGCGCGCGCCTTCGTTGGGGAAGCGGTTGCCGACACGGCCGCGCGAGCTGCGGCCCGCTACGGGGCTCCTGCGACGTGCGTCGCGTCGCTCGACGCCGAAACGATCCTTCGTGCCGCGAGCGCCGCGAGCGTTCGGCGCGTGGTGACGCCGTATGCGCCCGTGGGGCCCGTTGCCGATGCCGTGTCCGCGCTCGAAGCGGCTCTCGCCCGCGAGGGGATCGCCCTCGCGCGCGTGCGACGCCGCTGGGACGATGCGCTCTGGCCTCACGCGCTCCGCGGCTTCTTCCCGTTTCGCGAGAAGGCTCCTTCGTTGGTCGCGGGGCTCATCGGGCGATGAACCGGCCCTCTCGCCTTTGCTAGCGGCGAAGCGTCGACCTGATGCGGATCCCCGACGGTCGCTCGATGGCGGGGCGGTCGTCGATCGCAGCCTCGTACGCTTCGACCTCGGTCGCGAACGCCGCGATGCGGAGCGTGAGGTGCGCGGCCCAGGCGAGGAGCTCGTCGTGGTCCATCGCCTTGGGGTACGGGCGCTCGAGGGCGACCTTCAGGTGACGGAAGGCGAAGCGAAAGCGGTCGGGGAAGTCTTCCTCGCGAACGCTCGACCAACGCTGGCGTGCGTGCTCCAGGCGATCGATGGCGTCTCCGGGGTGGGCGAGGAGCCGAACGACGAAGTCGCGCGCCGAGGGGCGAGGGGGAAGGGAAAAAGCTCGTGAAGAGAGGGGCATGGGACCTCCTGTCGATCCGATGCTTTTCACCTAAGCCGGGTTCCGTGTCCTTCGACGGTCCTTACCGGTACTTTTTTGGGTCGCCTTTGTTTCGCGACCGATTGGCTCAGTAAACCGGCGCTCCGAAGGTCACCGTGAGCGGGTTTTTCGATTGCGCGAAGACGTTGTCGAGCTCGCCGTCCACGAGCCGCAGGGCCTCCATCTGCAGGGGCGCGGCCTTCTGCATCGAACCGAGCAGCGTCGCATAGGTCGACTGCTTTCCGTCGAAGAGCCCCGCAAGCAGCGCAGCGGTAACGGCGCCGCTGCCGCGCACGCTCGAGGGCAAACCGTTGACGATCTTGTCGAGGTTTCGCGTGCCGCCCGGCTTCATCGCGAAAAAGTCGTCGTGGTAGTAGTTGTACGAGAGGCACGAGTTCACGAGCATGAGCTGGTAGCGGTCGTTGAAGTTCGCGCCGCTGTAGGCGGTGGGCTCGAGGGGCCCGTGCCCGAAGTGCGAGTGGCCGTTGTAGAGGAACACGTCGCCGTGCCAGAACGCCTCGAGGTAGCGCCACGTGGCCTTCTGTCGCGCCTCCCACGAGCCGTCTTCGTAGCCGTAGAAGAAGCGCACGTTGAGCTGGCGCGTGACGCTCTTTCCATTGCTTGCAATCTGCAAGGGAACGGTCAGGTCGATGGCGCGCTCGGTGAGCTTCGCGAGGCACTGCTTGCGGAACGCGAGGATGCGCGCCGGGTCGGTGCCGACGACGCTCGGGTACGCCGCCTCGCCGAGGATCCACGAGGTGAGGCGGTCGTACGTCACGCCCTCGATCCGCTGCCCGTCGACCTCGAGATCGAGGAGCATCGCGAACGGCTGGGTCTGCACGACGCGCAGGTTCGGCATGGCACGCAGGAGGCTTCGGAAGAACGCGACCGCTTCGCGGCCGAGGGCGTCGTTCGGGTCCTCGGAGTTCGAGTCGACACCGAAGAAGGCGTAGACCTGCACCGTGGAGCGATCGGTGCCGA
This sequence comes from uncultured delta proteobacterium, assembly GCA_903858055.1. Taxonomy (GTDB): domain Bacteria; phylum Myxococcota_A; class Polyangia; order Polyangiales; family Polyangiaceae; genus CAIQDA01. Next base: position 4,875 of record CAIOHM010000449.1, on the reverse strand, counting down.
GGCCGAAGAGGCGATCGTACTCCGGTGAGGCGGTCGTGCTGCCGGCGACGGTCGCGCCGAGCTTCATGGTGAGCGGCATGAAAAGGCGGCTCACTTCCGCGGGGCCCACCTTCAGCGTGTCAGCGCCGAGGGCCTTGCGCTCGGCCACGAGGGCGGTCGACTCGGCGCTCATGAGCGTGCGGCACGACGTGAGCTCGGGGGCGAAGTGGTACCAGAGCGAGTCCGTGTCGCTCTGCTTGTCGTCGGAGCACGAGGCCTTCACTTGCGCGGCCTTCGCGGGGTAGTCGCCGAAGAGAAGGGTGAGCGGCGTCGAGGAGAGACGGTCGTACTTGCGGGCCACGATGGCGCGGTCGTCGTACGTGTAACGTACACGGAGCAGCTGCTGTGGAGCCGCGGTGGGCGCCTTCGGGTCGACGACGGTCACGGTCTCGCGCGTCCACTTCTGAGGCGCGCGCGCGTTCGTGGCCGCGCGGTCGCGTAGGCCGATCTGCGGGGCACGCAGGGCGCCGAGCGCGGTCTTGACCTGGCGTGCGATCGCTGCGCCGATGACCTCGTTCGACGAGCCCACGGGCACGTACACGTACGACGCGAACTGAACCGGACGTTCGGCGCCGCTGGTCGACGTGAGCTCGGCCTCGTCGGCGATCGGGCTCTCGGCGCCCTCGTTCGGCGCGCCCGAACAGGCGGCGAGCGCGAGAGCCAAGGGGGCGAAGGTCCAGGGGAAGAAGCGTCGTGCGTCCATCGTGCGGCGCGTAGTGACTCATCGAAGAGGTGTGCGCAAGGAGAAAAGGTAAGCATTGTCGCACATGCCCAAAAACATTGGCGTTTCCCGGGGTGAGGCGAACACGCTATCGTCCTCCCCATGCGATCGACCCTCGCCCTCGCCGCCAGCGTAGCCCTCTTCCTGACCGCGTACGCCTGCACCTCGAAGCGCGTCGACGCGCCGGCGGTCGACGAAGCGGAAGACGCCGGCGTGGACGCCGGACCGGTCTGCGAGGGCAGCGGCATCCAGAAGGGTCCCTTCGTCGTGGCGAGCACCAAGACCTCCGCCACGATCCGCTGGGAGACGTGCCGCGCCGGTACGCCGCTCGGCCTCGCCGTCACGGTCGGTGCGGGCGCGCCGCGGGCCGTCGTCGGAAGCGAGAGCATGTTCACGCTTACGAAGGACTACGAGGCCTTTCTCACCCCGAAGGCGGCGAAAGACCATGCGGGCCCGGTCTGGACCCACGAGGTCGTGGTCGATGGCCTCACGCCGGGCACCTGCGCGACGTACGCACTCGACGGCGACACGAGCAAGACGGGTGCATTCTGCACATTCCGCGAGGCGAGCGACGAGCTCCGCTTCGTGGCCATCGGCGACACGAACCCGGGCCTCCTGCGGACGGGGCCGCTGCTCGCACACGCGAAGAGCAGCACGTTCTCGCCGGACTTCGTCTTCCACCTGGGCGACATCCAGTACTACGACTCCCGCCTCGAAACCTGGGCGAGCTGGTTCCCGCTCATGCAGCCGCTCCTCGCGCTCGGCGGCTTCTACGCGGTGCTCGGCAACCACGAGTTCGAGAACGCCACGGACTACACCGAGTTCTACCACCGCCTCTTCGAGCGCAAGGGCTTCGAGGGGACGGACCGTTGGTACACCTTCGAGAGCGCGGGCATCGTCTTCGTGGTGCTCGACACGGAGTCGCCGATGGACGACGCGAGCGAGCAAGGTCGGTGGATGAAGAGCTTCTTCGAATCCCTCGAGGCCCGCAAAGCGAACGCTGACTACCGCGGCGCCGTCGTGGGTTTTCACAAGCCCTTCCTCACGTGCGGAGACACGTACGACAACCCGACGAACCTCGCGCTCTGGGAGCCGCGCTTCGTGGCGGCGGGCGTCGCGACGGTGCTCATGGGCCACATGCACGGCTACGAGCGCTTCGATCACGGCGGTCGCCCGTGGATCGTCACCGGCGGCGGAGGCGGGGCGATCCGGGAGCCCAGCCAGAACATGGCGCGCAGCTACTGCAACGAGCGCACGAAGGGCGGCGGCTACTACCACCTCATGCGCGCGCGCTCCGAGGGCGCGAAGCTCCGCATGGAGGCCGTCGACGACACGGGCGTGATCGTCGACTCCTTCGACGCGCCGCTCTTGCGCGGTCCGCGGACGAATTGACGCAGCCGCAGACGCGAACTTGTCGCGCCGCCCGCCCTTCTCTAAAACCCCCAGCTCAGGAGAATGCCCATGAGTGAATCGATGACCAGCCGCCGTTCGTTCCTCGGAAAGAGCCTCGCCGTTCTCGCGGCCGGCGGCACCCTTGCGGCGTGCGGGAAGAAAGAATCCTCGGGCCCGAAGGCGCTCGCGTGCAACGACACGACGGGCCTCTCGGACGCCGACAAGCAGATGCGCACGACGCTCGGCTACGTCGACGCGACCACGCAGGCGGGCAAGGAGTGCTCGGGTTGCCAGCTCTACAAGGCGGCACCGGCCGAGGGTCAGTGCGGCGGCTGCAACGTGCTCAAGGGTTCGATCAACCCGAAGGGTTACTGCAACAGCTGGACCGCCAAGGCCACCTGAGCGCGAGCGTCGTCACGTCGGCGTGTTGCCTTGGTGTAGAGTGCACGCTTCGATGGCGGCCAGCGTCTCGGCCGCTCCTGCTGCGAGCCCGATCGTCCCCCGCGGACCTTCGGGCTCGCGCACGTTGATGCGCACGAGAGCCGCGTTTTTGCGTCGCTGGAGCAGTTCGCCCGTGAGGCGCACCGTGGGCACGGCGGTGCCCGCGCCGAGCTCGACGACCGCGAGCGAACCGTCGTCGGGCAGCGCGGCGAGCCACCGGCGGTAGCGCTCCTCCTGCGCCTCCGTGCGGGCAGAAACCCAGGCCCCGTCGCCGAACATCAGCACGTTCGGCCGGGCGACGGCGCCGCAGGCCGGGCAGCGCGGCAGCGGCTCTTCGGCGCGAAAGTCCTCGCTCACCGTGACGCGAAACGCCTCGGCATCCCGCACGACCTCGGTGCAGGGCTCCGTGCATTGTGCATGGTGAATCGACCCGTGGCACTCGACGACGCGATCCTCGGCGAACCCCGCGCGCCGGAATTGCCCGTCGACGTTCGAGGTGAAGACGAAGGCGCCGAGGGGCATGCGCGCGCACCACTGCTTCAACACCGCGAAGCCTGCGTGCGGGACCGTGGCGCGGTACAGGTGGAGCCGGTGACCGTAGAACCCCCACGCGAAGCGCGGGTCCGTGCGGAACCAGCGCGGGTTTGCGAGGTCGGCGAAGGAGAGCCCACGCGAACGGTAGGGCGGGTACGCATTCCAAAAGCCCTCGTTCCCGCGGAAATCCGGGAGGCCCGAGTCGACGCCCATGCCGGCGCCGGCCGTGACGAGCAGGGCGCGCGCGCGTGCGAGGACGCGGGCCGCTTCATGAAGTGCGTCGGGATCGAGGTCGCTCACGGCGTGCGAGCGTAGCGTGTGCCGAGGCTCGTCGGCGTGCGATGTCCTGCTTTTTGGCGCCCTCGCGCGAAGTTGCTAGCGCGGACCCATCATGCGTCGCACGTGGATGTTTGCCGCCCTCCTTGGAAGTCTCGCCGCCAGCGCCGTCGCTTGCGGGTCCTCGGAGGTGAGCGTGGGCGAGCGACCCGACGGCGGCGAGCCCCTGCGCGACGGCGCGGTGCCTGGAACGCTCGACGACGGTGCGGTGGCGCCGGGGCCCGACGGCGCCGCGATGGATGCATGCACTCCGCAAGCAGACGAGCCCGACGAGTCCTTTGGCGACACCGACTGCGATGGCATCGACGGCTCGCTCGCGAAGGCCGTGTTCGTCGCACCGAGCGGCGCGACGACGGGCAACGGATCTCCCGAGGCACCGTTTACCTCGATCGCGGCGGGTATCGCCGAGGCGCAGCGCACGGCGAAAGACGTGTATGCGTGCGCTGGTACCTACGAGGCCGCAGGGCTCACGCTCACGGCGAACGTGCGCATCTTCGGGGGCTACGCGTGCGACGGCTCGCGCAAGCCGGTCCGCGGCGCGAACGTGACGCTCTTCCGCAGCACGACCCCGCGCGCGTGGACCGTCACCGGCTCGACCACGAGCGTGCTGCTCGATCGCCTCTCGCTCGAGGCGGGGGCCGGCGTCGCGGCGGGCGAAGCAAGCTCCATCGCGCTCTTCCTGCGCGACGCGCGCGTCGAGGTGCGCCATGCGTCGATCACCGCTGGCGCCGGTGCGGCGGGTGCCGATGCCCCTCAGGTTGCCGTAGCCCCCGTGCTCCTTCCAAACGGGGAAGCGGGCGAAGACGTCTTCACGCCGTCCGCTGCGCAGCTCAGCGCAGGGACGGACTTCGTGACGTGCACGGGCTTCAGCACCTCGCAGGTCTGCACGCGCGAAGTGCGCGGCGGAGGGCGACGCGGGCCAAACGTGCTTCAGTCGTGCCGCGTGAAGGGCGGCGATGGCGGCGATGGCTCGTCGACGCCCGGTGCCGCGGTGAAGGTGGGCTCCGCTGGCGACGGCTCGGGTGGCGCCGGAGGGACCTTCGAGAGCGCGAACGGCGCCGGCGGCACAGGCGGCACCGCCGGGGTCGCGGGGAGCGGAGGCGCGCGCGGCTTCGGCCTCGTCAGCGACAACGGCTACGCCCCCGACGACAACGGCACGAGCGGCGCCTCGGGCGGCTTCGGCGGCGGCGGCGGCGGTGGGGCCGGCGGTCGCTCGTACACGGGCGTCGTGCGCAACGGCATCACGTACACGAACGAGATCGCGATCGGCGCGGGCGGTGGCCAAGGCGGCTGTGGCGGCCCGGGCGGCGTCGGCGGAGCCGGCGGCAGCGCGGGCGGCGCGTCGATTGGCGTGCTCGCGCGTCGCGGGAACCTCGTGCTGAACGACGTCACCGTGACCGCGAAGTCGGGCG
>CAIOHM010000448.1 GCA_903858055.1 uncultured delta proteobacterium | reverse complement strand
TCACGCTCGGCGCGCTCGCGCGCGGCAAGAGCTTCACGGATGCGATGGGCGTCGTCCCCGCGGCGCTGAGCGTACCGGCGAGCGGCGAAGTCACCGTGAGCCTCCCGGCCCAGAGCGCGGCGGTGTTCGTGGTGCGGTGACGGTCGAGCCACGACGAGGATCGCGGCGGTTCGTCGCGGTGAGGCCACGGCCCGCGTGACGGGACGTGTCCCTGTCGCGATGAGCTGGAAACGGACGGGCGAAGGGCTCTCGCGTTGCCGGCGCTGGGGAATTCGCGGCGGGCGTGTTGACGGCGCAACCGGCGACGTTCCGAGCGCGTGCGAGGTCGGGCCTTCGAGGTCCGCTTGCGGAGTTCGTGGTTTGGATGTCCTATGCGCCCGCACTTTATCGGTCTTTTCGGTAAGGGCCTCGGCTGGCTCGTCGTGATCCTGGGAGGGCGGGGCCTGGCCGCAGGAATGTGGCTGTCCGACTCGGTGGTGGCACGGGGCCGGGACGACCACTCGTCCGCCGCGCGGTGGGTCGCGGTGCTCTCTCCGCTCGCGGACGCGCTACGCGGGGGTGCTGGCGTTGCGGCCGACGTTCAGCTCGTGGACTACCATCGCTGAGGTACCCCCTCACGGCAGTGATCGAGAGCTTCGCCGACGCCACCACCCGCGACGTCTTTGACGGGCTCGACAGCCGCGCAGCGCGGCGGTTTCCCAGGTCCCCGACAGGAGCCCCACGGCCAGCAACGTCACCCTCAGCGCTCGTCGATGCATCACGGTGCCTCTCTTTGTGTTCGACTTCGTGAGACACCGACGACGAGGTCGTTGTGACCAGAAGCGGCGTTTCGACATGCTGCGCGCGTTGGCCGTGCCACGTAACGGCCAACGCGCCCTCACCCCGCGTCGGAGGTGCTCCGGCTCTCCCGCGCCGCACGCTTGGCCCAAGCCTTCGCCCAGGCGTCGAGCGGCGCGAGCGCCTGCACGAGGGCGAGCCCGTGCGCGGTGCAGCGGTAGCCCTCCGGGTCGTCGTGCTCGAGGACGCCCGCCTCGCGCAGCTCCCGCAGCCGATCGTTCAGCACCGCGGGGGACACGCCGCCGCAGCGCTCGCGCACCTCGCGGAAGGTCGCGGGGCGCTCACGAAGCTCCCAGATCACGCGCAGCGCCCAGCGGCGCCCGAGCAGGTCGAGGAGCGCCATGATGGGCCGCCCGGTCTTCGAGCCTCGGACGGGCGCGTGCGGACGAGGTGCTGGGCGCTTCATGCTATGGAAAGCGTAGCAAGCGACTTGCAGCTGCTCAAGAGCTGCTACAGAATCCGTAGCATGCCACCGCAACGCATCACGCCGCTCGAAGCCCCCTACGCGCCCGAAGTCGAAGCCGCCCTTGCCAAGTGGATGCCGCCGGGGTCTCCCGTTCCTCCGCTCGCCCTCTTTCGCGTGATTGCGCGTCACCCGATGCTGCGGGATCGCATGCGCCCTTTGGCCAGCGGGCTGCTCGCACAGGGTGAGCTTCCGGCGCGCGCGCGCGAGCTCCTTATTCTTCGAACGACCGCGCGATGCGGAGCCGAGTACGAGTGGGGGATCCACGCGGCCGCATTCGCAAAAGGAGCAGGGCTGTCCGCGGAAGACGTGCGCACCACCGCAGCCGAGTCCCCCACCGCGATCGCCGCTCGCGTGGGTGACGATGCCGTCGTGCTCCGTGCCGCAGACGAGCTCCACGACCGCGGCGCGCTCGAGGACTCGACGTTCTCCGAACTGCAGGCCCGCTTCGGTGATTCCGGCATGGTCGAGCTCGCGGTGGTGTGTGGTTTCTACCATGCGATAGCCTTCGTCATCGGCGTAGCGCGCATCGAGCGCGAGCATTGGGCGATGCCGATGCCTGCAGGAGCCGAGGCCGGTGCGGACCGCGTCGCGCGCGAGGTTCGACCATGAAGCCCTTCCGCTTTTGCCCGAGCTGCGCGCAGCCCCTCGTCGACCGCGAGGCCGGAGGTAGCGTGCGCGGAGCCTGCCCCGACGCCGCGTGCGGCTTCGTTCACTGGGGGAACCCGACGCCGGTCGTCGCAGCCATCCTCGAGCACGAGGGTGCGGTGCTCCTCGCGCGCGGCAAGGGCTGGCCCGAGAAGGTCTTCGCGCTCGTCACGGGCTTCCTCGAAGCGAACGAGACGCCAGAAGCGGGCGTGCTCCGCGAGGTGCGCGAAGAGACCGGCCTCACCGGCGAGGTCGTCGCGTTCGTTGGCATGTACACGTACGAGGCACGCAACGAACTCCTGCTCGTCTACCACGTGCGGGCGAGCGGGCCGATCACGCTCTCGGACGAGCTCGAGGAGACGAAGCGCATCCCGAAGGAGAAGCTGAAGCCGTGGCCCTTCGGCACGGGCCCCGCGGTGCGCGACTGGCTCGCGCGCGGCGGCCTCGTGCCGGAGCGCGTGCCCACGTAAAGGTCGCGCCGAACCTCGCGCCGCCTCTGCGCGCGACGTGGGCGTTGGTGTTCGAGCCGAGAGCGATGCCGCGACGCACGTGCGCATGAGGGGCCGCCGCCGTGCACCCGCCACGCCAGCGCCTCCGTGCGCGCTCGTGAGGCTATTTCCAAGACTTCTCGATCATCGTCACGCGTGCGACCTGGGGCGTGAACCTCGCGCAGGGCTTCTTCGCGTAGCGCACGCACCGCGCAAAGCCGTGACACCAAACGCGGCGCCGGCGTAGCGTAGAGGTGCCGTGTCCGCCGTTCACCCTAGCTCCGTCCAAGAGGCCGCCCGCATCCGCGCCGCCTCGCGCGTGGACCAGCACCGCCTCTACGTGCCGCCGCGCATCTTTGGCTCGTGCCTCGCGGCGGTGCTCCTCGCGATCATGCACCACGAAGGCGAGGCCCTGCCCTTCGCCACGACGAGCATCCTCGTGCCCATCGTCGCGTGGCCCATCGTCATGTACGCGCTGCGCTTTCCGTTTCCGTCGAACCGCGCGGCGGACCTGCTCCAGTTCTCCGACGGGCTCGCGATAGGCGCGCTCCTCGGGGCCACGCAAGCGCAGGCGTTCTTGCTTCACTTCCTCGGGTACATCCTGAGCGCGGCGGCCATCGGCGGCTTTCGTGCGTTCGTCGCCGCGGCCGCGCTCTCGACGAGCTCCTGCGCGGCCGTGCTGCTCGCGACCGGCGGACACCTGCAACTGCATCGGGACCTGTCGCACGCCGACGTCGCGGGCGGCATCGGCTTCGCGCTCTACGCGTTCTTCGTGGCGCACCTCGGCTACGGCTCGCGCAAGAAGCTCCTTCAAACACGGCGGGAGCTCGGCACCCTGAGCCGCGACCTCGAGCAGCGCGTCGACGAGCGCACGAAGACCCTCGCCTCGACGAACGCCGCGATCTCGCGCTTCGTGCCCCAAGAGTTTCTTCGCGCCCTCGGCCACGACGACGTGAGCGCGATAAAGCTCGGGCAAGCGAGCGCGCGCGACGTGACCGTGCTCTTCGCCGACATCCGCAACTTCACGACGTTGAGCGAGCGCATGTCGCCGGAGGAGACCTTCGGCTTTCTGAACAGCTGCCTCTCACGCCTCGGGCCGCACGTGCGCGCGCAGTCCGGCTTCATCGACAAGTACATCGGCGACGCGATCATGGCGCTCTTCCTCGACTCGCCCGCGGACGCCGTGCACGCGGCAATGGCGATGCAGCGCGAGGTCTCCACGTTCAACACGCACGCGGTCGGCGGCGAACCGCTCGCCATCGGCATCGGCGTTCACACGGGCCGCGTCATGATGGGCACCATCGGCGAGGAGCAGCGCTTCGAGGCCACGGTGATCTCCGACGCGGTCAACCTCACCGCCCGCCTCGAGACGCTGACGAAGCAGCTCGGCTGCTCGATGCTCATCACCGCCGACGTCGCGAAGCACCTAAACGCCGAGCATATGCGCGACGTGCGTCCCCTCGGGACCTTCGCGATGAAAGGAAAATCGCAGGCCATCGAGGTCTTCGAGGTCTTCTCGTCGGACGACGACGCCCTTCGTGCCGCGAAGCGCGCCGCCGTCGTGCCCTTCGAGCAAGCCCTTGCACTCTACAAGCAGGGCGATCACGTCGAGGCGCTGCGCGTTCTCGGATCTGTCGTCGAAGCGTCGCCCAACGACGGTCCGATGGCCTGGTGGCTGCGCCGCATGCAGCGAGACCTCGCCTTCGAGGGGCCTCCGAGCGGCCGCGACGTCGTGCGCCTCGACGACAAGTAGGCGACCATCCCGAGCATCGCCACCGCGGCGCCACACCCACGAGCCGCCGGTGAAGCGGCCCTCGTGCTCCTCGCGCGCACGGCCGGCCCGCGCGCTCACTCCCCCCGCGTCAACGCCATGAGTGCATCGGTCGTGACGGCTTCCGTCGCCCGCCCCCGAAGCGCGCGAATCGCAGGATTCGGGAGGCGCGTCTCGCTGACGGCGCTTGCCGGAACGATGCGAACCGTGTTGCCTTCGACGACGAACTCCACGTCCGTGCCTGGCCGGAGTCCGCTCTCGGCCAGCACATTCTCAGGAAGATGGATATCGCCCGTCGCGTCGATGCGCATGTCGAGGTGAAGCCTAGCCGAAACTCGGGAGTCGGGCCACGGCACTCTCCGCAACGGCTCGGACTCACGCCGAACGCAGGAGCGACTCCTACTTCTCATCGAGCCGAACGATGCCGCGACTCGAAGACACCGCGTCGTCGCCCGTGGTGGACTCCTTCACGAGCCGCATGAACCACCAGCCCGTGGTGCACGCGAGCACGCTCGAGGGGCGAGGACCGCCGCGAGGTCCGCCGGGCCAGCTGGCGTTCACGTTTCGGTGAGCATGCGCGGCGGCGGGCGTCCCCACGAGCGACTCCGGGACTTCGCGCGAGCGGGGCGGCCGGCGGTGTGGCCCGGATCGCCCCCAACCTTGCTTGGCCAAGGCGCGCGCCGTACGCTGATCGCATGCTCGCCCCGACGCCCCGAGAGAAGCTGTGCGACGCGCAGGGGCGCCCGTATTTCTTGTGGGATTGCGACCTGACACTCGATGCCTTCCTGCAGAAGCTCGCGCCCGGAGGCGAGGAGCGCGACTACTGGCTCTGTACGCTGCTGCGGCAAGCGAAGCCCGACGACGCCCTGAGCTTCGTCACGCTCGACGAAATCCGTGAGGCGTGGCCCCGCATCGGCGGTCGCCTCGGGAAGGCCGGAGCCTTCTGGTCTTGGCGCGTTCGGTATGGAGCGGCCGCGTGAAGTCGCTCCTCTCGCCCCTGCAAGTGCGCCTCCTCCACCTGCTCGCGAACCTCGGATGGACGCTCACCGGCGGCGCCGCGCTGGCGGGCTTTCATCTCGGCCACCGTACGACGCGCGACCTCGATCTCTTTTGGACGGGGACGAGCACGCTGGATCGCATCCCCGCCGAGGTCGTGCGCCGCCTCACGGAGGCGGGCCTCGACGTGCAACGACTCCAGGCTGCGCCGGGGTTCGTGTGCCTTCGCGTCGAGGGTGACGGCGAGGTGCTCCCGGTGGATCTCGTCGCGGAGCCCATGGCCCCGATCGAAGCGCCGATCGAGGTCGAGCCAGGGGTCTTGGTGGACACGACGCACGTGATCTTGGTGAACAAGTTCAACGCGCTGCTCTCACGATGGGCGGTCCGTGACCTCGTCGACGTCCGCGAGCTCCTGGCCGCGGGCGGCGATTTCGATCGCGCACTCCGAGACGCGCACACGCGCGACGGCGGGTTTTCTCCTCAAACGCTCGCATGGGTGCTCGACACCGCACCACGCGCGGGGCTCGACGCCACGCTCCTCGCCTTCCGCGAAGAGCTCGTGCGGCGCCTCCTCGCGTAGGCGAAGGCGTAAACGGTCACGGTCACGGGCGCGGACAATCGCTGAGCACGCACACGATGCGCCGGCCGCGGCCTTCGCGGTCTTCAACGCGCACGCGAGCAAGACGAGCACGGCGACCTTCACGCTCGGCGCGCTCGCGCGCGGCAAGAGCTTCACGGATGCGATGGGCGTCGTCCCCGCGGCGCTGAGCGTACCGGCGAGCGGCGAAGTCACCGTGAGCCTCCCGGCCCAGAGCGCGGCGGTGTTC
>CAIOHM010000447.1 GCA_903858055.1 uncultured delta proteobacterium | reverse complement strand
GCCAGGGCGGTCCCGAGGCGATCATCGTGGGCGTGGAGAACCACGAGCCCGCCGCGAACGAGCTTCGCGAGCTCGGGCTCTGCACCGCGGTGATCTCGGGCAACGCGCGCGACGCGGTCGCCATGCGCAAGGCCGTGCTCGCGGCGACCGGCGGTCGCGAAGCCGACGTTACGTTCTCGTGCGTGAACGTCGAGGGCGCCGAGATGGCGGCCATCCTCTGCACGCGGCAGCGCGGCACCGTGTACTTCTTCGCGATGAGCACGAGCTTCACGCGCGCGGCCTTGGGTGCCGAGGGCGTCGGCCGCGACGTCGACCTCCTCATTGGCAACGGCTACGCCGAGAACCACGCGGACCACACGCTGGACCTCGTGAAGAGCCTCCCCGCCGTGCGCGCGCTCTTCCAAAAGCGCTACGGCTGATTCGCGAGGTCAGAGCGCGAGCTTCGGGGGAAGCGGCGTCTTCGTCCCCGCTGCGGAACCTGGGAGAAGCACGCGGAACGTGGAGCCCGCGCCCGGGTGGCTCACGACGTCGATCATGCCGCCGGCGGCCTGGACGATGCTCTGGGAGATGGCGAGCCCGAGGCCCGTGCCTTTCTCTTTCGTCGTGAAAAAAGGGATGAAGAGGCTCTCGAGTACCTTCTTGGAGATGCCTGGCCCGTCGTCACGCACGGCGATCTCGACCCATGCCTCGCCGGCGAGGGACGCCCCCACGCTGATGGGCCCGCTCCGGCTTCGCGAGAGCGGCAAGCGCGAGCCGTAGTCGTCGCGACGCACGGTGGTGACCTGCACTTTGCCTCCGGTGCCCACCGCTTGGAGCGCGTTGAGCACGAGGTTCACGAGCACCTGGCGGAGCTTCTCCGGGTCGATCAGGACGGGCGGCAGCGGGTCGCCATAGTGCACCTGCACGTCGGTCTGGCCGAAGCCCTGAGCCGAGAGGATTTGCATCGTACGGCGGACGGCGGCGTTCACGTCGACGGCGATCGGCGTGCCCGCGTTTGGCCGCGCGTAGTCGAGGAAGCTCGAGACCACGCGGTCGAGGCGCGCGACCTCCTCGAGGATGATGCCCACGTAGGTCTGCGCGTCGTCGGTGTTCTCGTCGTCGTCGACGGGCTTCGCACCGGGAACGCTCTCGACCGTGACGTCCTCGAGGAGCTGGGCCGCGCCCTTGATGGCGCCGATGGGGTTCTTCACTTCGTGCGCGAGGCCGGCCGCGAGCTCGCCGAGGGCGACGAGGCGATCGCGCTCCTTGATGGCGCGGTACGCGCGCGTGGAGAGCATGGTGCTCCCGCAGTGGTTCGCGACCGAGGCGAGGAGCGCGCGATCTTCCGGGGTGAAGGGCACGGGCATGCGATCGTCGAGGAAGCCGACGAGGCCCACGAGCTCGTCCGCGTTCGGACGAATCGGCGCCCAAACACCAGCCTTGAGCGGGCCCAGGAGATCCGCGGCGACGCCGAGCGCATGGTCGGCGGGCTTCGCGGGATCGAGCGTCGCGAGGTCCACGGTGGTGCCCGCGGCGAGGCGCTCGGTGAGTGGCGCGATGGCGAGCTCGTCGAGGCGCGCGGGCATCTTGACGCCGTCCGCCACGAGCACGTCGAAGTCCGAGCCTTCACCGTCACGGAGGTAGATCGCGATGCCGGTGATGCGCCGCGAGCCGAGCATCACCTCGCTCACGGTGGCGCCCATGCTCTCGGCGTCGAAGACGTGCGCGAGGCGCAGGCGGACCTCGTCGACAGCACCCTGGAGGACGCTTCGCTCGCGGAAAAAGACGGCGTTCGCGCGACGCTCGACCTCGGCCTTGAGCGGCTCGAAGAGGAGCACGAACGCGATCGCCACGAGGGTGGCGTTGAGGCCCATCGTGTTGAAGCGGCCGAGCACGGCGACGAAGAGGTAGAAGACGAAGGCGAGGGCCGTCGCGAGGGCCGTCGCGACGAGGATCCGCACCGCGAGGTCGTAGAGGTCCGCCACGCGCTCGCGCACGAGCGACTCGCTCAGCATGAAGAGGAACACCACGCTGAGCGCCGCGCCGATGGGCGGCAGGTGTACGCCGACGAACGAGAGGAAGTCCGCGAGCGTGAAGAGCATCGCGAGCATGCCCGTGAAGGCTGTAAAGCGCACGCGCTCGCGGAGCGCCCGTGAGGGGCTTCGCTCGCCGCGGCGCGCGAAGGAGACGAGGCCCGCGGAGACGAGGACGACGAGGTAGGCGTAGAGTGCACCGAGCGCCCAAGGGCTCTGCTGGTAAGGCGAGATCTCGAGCGCGACCATCGGGAGGATCGTCGCCGTGGCGATCTCGGTCAGGCGCGAGCGCTTGCGTCCTTCACCCGGGGGCACGACCTCGTCGAAGATGCGCAGCGCGAAGTGCGGAAAGAGCGCCGTGAGCACGCCGGTGACGCGGTCCCAGACGGCCTCGGCGAAGACGACCGAGAAGGTCTGCGAGGCGTACCAGAGGCCGATCGAGCCGGAAAAACCGGCGAAGAGCACGTGGACTTGGCTCCGGCGTCGGAGGATCGACGCCGCGCCGATGCTGAGGGCGACGACCGCGCAGAGGAGCGTCGTCGCGGGACGAATGGCCTCCATGCGCTAGCCGTGTTCGACGTCGAGCAGTTGAAAGCCCGCGCCCTCGACCGCGGCGCGCACGGCGTCCACGGGCGTTTCTTTCGGGAGATCCGCGCGACCCACCTCGATGCTCGTCGCACGGAGGCCGGCCTTCTCGAACGCGCGCGCGAGGCCACGCACGCAACCGCCGCAGCTCATGCCCCCGATGCGCACACGGAGAACGTCGTCGTTGCTCATGCCCCCGTTGTAGCGCGATCAGTAGCGCACCCGAAGGGCCAAGCCGCCGGGGCCGACGCGGGCCTCGACGTGCTCGTCGCGTGCGGAGCTCCAGGAGAGCCAAGCCGCGGAGCCGATGAGCGCGCCGGCGAGCGCGTAGCCCCCGACCGCGAGCCACGCGTGGGTCGTGCCCGCATCGACGGCGCTCCGAAGCTGTGCGCAAGGGCCCACGTCTCCGTTCGTGCAGTCTACACCCGCGAGCTCGCGCCGTGCGCGATTGGCCTCGTCGTCGTCGCCTTGACTCGCGAGCGCAAACGCCACGCCGCCGCCCAGCGCCGCCAGGCCGAGCGCGCCGAGGGTCAGCGGGAGCACGTGGTCGCTGAACGCGCGCGCCTGCGCATCGCGGGGGGCAGGGGAGGCCTGCGTCGCGACGGAGAGCCCCGGTGCGGCCGTCGCACTTGCCGTTGCGCTCTCGGCCACGCGAGCGAGCGGCGTCGCGCGGTGCACCGTGGTCGCAGCCATACGAATCGCGACGATGTCCTCCACGCGCTCGCCGCCGAGAGCGACGACGACCACGTGATCGCCCGGCGCCAGATCGATCGCCTCCCCCTGCCACTCGCGCGGGTCGACGAGG
>CAIOHM010000446.1 GCA_903858055.1 uncultured delta proteobacterium | reverse complement strand
TCCTCGTGGTCGCCCCCGACGGCCTCGCATGGGACAAAGCCAACCAGCGCTGGCTTCGCTTCGACGACGCACGCAACTGGGCCTTCGTGCGCGCCGTCGTCACCACCCACGAGGCCCCCATTCACTGGGTCTTCGTGCACCGCGCGCTCCGCGAGCGGCTCCTCCGTTACGCGAGCGCCGTCGGCGAGGAGCCATCGGTCATCTACGAGGCCTCGGAGCGCATGGCCCAGCCCATGCCGAGCGGACCGCATGACGACCATTTTCACGTGCGCATCGGCTGCACGAGCGAGTACGCCGCGCAAGGCTGCGAGAACGGTTGGAGCGGTCGCGTCAAGCCTCTCGCCCTCGCCGGCGTTCACCTCGCGCCAGGCGAAATTCGCGCGGCCGTCCTCGAGCTCCTCGCGCCGTGACGAGCGCCCGCGACGACCGCCGCGCGCTCAGGGACCGGCGTCCGGGACTTCATCGAGGATCTCGTCTTTCTCTTCGACCTCGTCCGCAGGCGTGTCGCCCGCGAGGCGGATCCCGTCGAGAATGGGATCGAGCTCCGCGCGGCGCTGCGTGAAGAGTCCCGCGTACTTCTTCGGGATCGCGCGCACCCCGTCGAAGTTCAGCGAGAGCGGGTCGAAGAAGACGTCGTTGCGCTTCATCGCGAAGTGCAGGTGCGGCCCGGTCGCGCGCCCCGTGCGGCCGACGTAGCCGAGGAGCTGGCGACCGTTGACCTTCTGCCCCACTTGGAGGCGCGGAGCGAAGCGTGACATGTGGCAGTAGGCACTCACGAGCCCGCGGTCGTGTTGAATCTGCACCATGTTCCCGCACGGTCCGCTGTCGCCCACCGATCGCACGGTTCCCGCCGCGACCGCGTAGATCGGCGTGCCCGTGCTCGCCGCGTAGTCGACGCCGTTGTGCGGCATCACGACCTTGAGCACCGGGTGCAAGCGGCGCGGGTTGTAGCGCGAGGAAATGCGCGCGAGCGGGATCGGCGCATGCCAGGTCCCGTCGTGAGGCTGCTTGCCGTCTTGCGAATAGTAGCCCGAGGGGACCTTCTTCGTCGGCTGGAAGCGGTAGACGCGGACGGGCTTCGCCTTCCCGAGCGGGCGCACTTCGATCGAGTGGATCGCGAGGTAACGCCCGAACTTCCCCTCGACGCGCTCTTCCTCGACGACGAGACGGAGCTGCACACCCGGCTTGAGCGTGCCCGCCTTGACGTGACCGGAGAGCATCTCGTCGATGAGCTTGATGAGGTCGTCGTCGAGCCCCGCGGCAAGCACCGACGCTCGAAGATCGTTCTCGAGCGTGATGCCCACACCGAGCATCCGTACTTCACGCTCGAACTCGAGCTTCTGGCCGCGGAACGTGCCGTCGTCGAGCTCGCGCGCTTGCCACACCTCGGTCGCCGACTCGAGGAGCTCGATGGCCACGAGGTGGTCGTCACCCTTGTCGAGGGCGATACGGAGCTTGAGGCTCGCAGGCAATCGGTCGAGCTTTCGGACGCCTTTGAACGCAGCGATCACTTTGTTCACGTCCGCGCGCGACACCTTCGACGCGAGGAGAGCGTCGTAGAAGCGCCGCGCACCGAGCGTGTCGTCGACGACCACCACGTTCTCGTCTTTCGCAAGACGCGTGATGCGCCACAGGCGCTCGTCGTAGGTCGGCTCTTGGTTTTCTGCGGGCTGAAAGGCCGGGTCGTTCGTGCCTGCGTCGCCGAGCTCAGACGCGGCATCGCTCTCCACACCTGCGTCGGCGGCGGCAGCAGCGAGAGCCTCGGCCTCCGCGCGTGCCTTCGCGGCCTCTTCTGCGGCGAGTTCGACCTCGACGGCGTCGAAGAGCGCGTCGCTCGCACGGAGCGAGAAGAAGACGGTGACCGCAATCGCGGCGAGGGCCAACACCGCAAACGCGCCCGTGAACACACGCTCACGCCACACGTCACGCGACGCATCGCGCGGCGGCGCGAGCGGCGCGGGTGTCTCGTCTTCGACGCTGGGGTCGACGATGCGCCGTATTTCCGTCGCCTCGGGCATGCGCTCGACCGCGGGGTCGACGATGCGCCGCACTTCCGTGACTTGCTCCGCGATCTCGGCCTCTGCGTCGAGGCTGGGCTTCGCGTCGTCTTGCGGCTCGCTCACGGCGTCACCTCGGTCCGGTCCGTGGGTGGCGCGATCGTTGCGCGGACCGTGGCCATCGAGCTCGCAACGTTCAAGGTCACCGCAGCCCCGAAGAGGTCTGCGAAGTGGGCGACCGCTCGCGACGCGACCTCGACGAGGTCCGGATGCGGAGCCGCGAGCGCCTCGAGCGAGGTGACACTCTTGGTGGCGATGCCACATGGGACGATGGCGCCGAAGTGCGCGAGGTTCGTGTGCACGTTGAACGCAAACCCGTGCATGGTGCACCAACGTGAGACGCGGACCCCGATGGCGCCGAGCTTCGCGAGGTCTCCGACCGGCTCACCCTCGGCGTCCACGACCGGATCTTCCCAGCGACCGCGACGCGCGCGGTCGACCCAAACGCCGACGTACTTCGACGAGCCGGGGATGACCCCTGCCCCCACGCCCGCATCGGCCGCGAGGCGAATCATTACCTCGGCCAGGTCCCGCACGTAGCGCCGGATGTCGGGGCGATCGGGGTTGAGGTCAAAGATGGGGTACGCCACGAGCTGCCCCGGCCCGTGGTAGGTGACGTCGCCACCGCGCCCGGTCTCGTGGAGCGCCATGCCCTCGGCCTCCCGCTCCTCCGCCGAGAGGAGCACATGGTGGGGCTTCGCTCCGCGCCCCAGCGTCAACACCGGCGGGTGCTCGAGGAAGAGCAAGGTGTCGCCCACGCGCCCCTCGATGCGTGCCGCCAGAAGCTCCTCCTGGAGCGCGTGCGCTTCGTCGTACGCGACGCGCCCGAGCCAGTGCGCCGCAATCGTGCGACGAGGCGTGGTGGCGCGGTTCTCACTCATCGGCGACGGCGATCAGGTGCGGTAGTTCGGCGCTTCTTCCGTGATGATCACGTCGTGGACGTGGGACTCGCGGAGGCCGGCCGACGTGATTTGCACGAAGCGCGCCTTCTCCTGGAGTTCGGGGATCGTCGACGCGCCGAGGTAGCCCATGCCCGAGCGGAGGCCGCCGATGAGCTGGTAGAGGATCGACGCGAGCGATCCGCGGTACGGCACGCGCCCTTCGATGCCCTCGGGGACGAGCTTCTCGTCCGCGGTGCCGCCTTGGCCGTAGCGGTCCTTCGAGCCCTTGCGCATGGCACCGAGGGAGCCCATGCCGCGGTACACTTTGTAGCTGCGGCCTTGGTAGAGGATCATGTCGCCGGGCGCCTCGTCCGTGCCCGCGAAGAGCGAGCCGATCATGACCGCGCTCGCACCGGCGGCCATGGCCTTCGTCACGTCGCCCGAGTACTTGATGCCGCCGTCCGCGATGATCGGGACGTTGAACTCGCGGCCCACGCGCACGCAGTCGCGCACGGCGGTGAGCTGCGGAACGCCCACGCCCGCTACGACGCGCGTCGTGCAGATCGAGCCCGGTCCGATGCCGACTTTGACCGCGTCCGCGCCCGCGTCGATGAGCGCCTTCGTGGCCTCCGCCGTCGCCACGTTGCCCGCGATGATCGCGAGGTTCGGGTAAGCTGCACGCACTTCGCGCACGGTGTCGAGGACGCCCTTCGAGTGCCCGTGCGCCGTGTCGACAACGATCACGTCGACGCCAGCGTTAACGAGGGCCGCGACGCGCTCCTTGCGATCCGCGCCCGGGCCGATGGCCGCGCCGACGCGGAGACGACCGCGCTCGTCCTTCGAGGCCTGCGGGTGCAAGTCGGCCTGGAGGATGTCCTTGATCGTGATGAGGCCGACGAGCTTGTCGTTCTCGACGACGAGGAGCTTCTCGATGCGGTGCTCGTGCAGCAGGGCCTTCGCGCGATCGGCGCTCACGCCTGGCGGCACCGTCACGAGCTTCTTCGTCATCAGTGCCGACACCGGCTGGTCGAGGTTCTGCTCGAAGCGGATGTCGCGGGCGGTCAGGATACCGACGAGCTTCTCGCCTTCGGTCACGGGGACGCCGCTGATGTCGTGCTCGTTCATGAGCGCGAGCGCCTCACGGAGCGAGAGGTCCGGGCGGGCACAGACGGGGCCGACGATCATGCCCGACTCGGCGCGCTTCACCTTCTCGACCTCGCGCGCCTGCGCTTCGGGCGGGAGGTTCTTGTGCAAGATGCCGAGGCCGCCTTCGCGGGCCATCGTGATGGCCGTGCGCGCTTCGGTGACCGAATCCATCGCCGCCGAGACGATCGGGGTGTTCAGGACGATGTTCCTGGCCAAGCGGCTGCGAACGTCGACGTCCTTCGGCAGGACCTCGCTGTAGCTCGGAACGAGGAGAACGTCGTCGAAAGTGAGACCCTTGACCGTATCGTGCTCGACCATGAAGGCGCCCTAGTAGAGGCGTCGGTGCTTGTCATGGGCCCCGTGCACGGGCCGCGCTCGGGCAGCAAATCTTCAGCGATTTCCAGCAGCGGGGTCCACCGCGTCGCCGGCGAGCGCCTTCATGAACGGCACGAGCGCGTCGCGCATGGTCGTGTCGAACTTCGGCACCCAATTGGGAACGGTTCCAACGGCTCTCGGATCGCTTTCGGGGAGCCCGCGATCGCCGTAGTGCGCGGAGACGTCTTCGATCGTCGCGAGGGTGCCGCCGTGGCCGAACTGGCCGCGCGTCGCGATGCCTCGGATCGTCGGGGTCTTGAACGCACCGAGCAAGAGCGCGCGGTCCGCCGGAAACACGAGCGGCTGCGGCGCGTCGGACCACGCTCCCGCGCCGTTGAACTCGGAGCGCTCGAGGAACGCAAAGGCGTCGATGCGGCCGCGATCGGCGGCGCTGTCTTGGCGCCCGGTCGGGAAGCGCAGCACGTGGTATGCGTCATCGGTGAGGCGAGGTCCGGCGTGGCACTGGGCGCAGCCG